>NZ_CP027115.1:0-57660 GCF_004011905.1 Gordonia alkanivorans | reverse complement strand
GGATGCGTACCCACAACCCGAAGCCTTCAGCTGGCCCCGAGTTGATCACTTCGCCGTCGGTGACCGCGAAAATCGGTGCCCCCAGGTCGTTGCCGATGTCCATACCCTGATGGCCGCGGCCGTCACCGAAGGTGGAGGTGACCCGGCCGTTCGTGGGAGCGACCACGGACCCCGGCGACGGCGACGAATAGACGGGTGGACCGGCTGGTGCCGGGTGCGCAGCCGCGGGATCGTGGGGACGCATCTCGAAAGCCAGAAGCGCCAGCAACCGCCCGATCGGCAGCGCGTCGACAATCAGTTCGGCGGCTGCTCGTCCCGCGCCGAGCACGGCGGCGAAGCATCCCACCGCAGTGATGGGATCATCCTCGGCTGGCACTGGCGGCTCGACTGGGCGCGCTCGATCGGCCAGACATGTGCTAACTGTTCGGATCTCGTCGGCGAGGGCTCCCATCGCCGGGCCGCCCAGTGTTGCCGAGATCGTCTCGGCGACCAGTTGGGCGAACTGCTGAGTCACGTGGGTGGCATCTGCGTCGGCTCGCGCTCGAGCGTCAATTGAGAAGCTCAGCAGAACCGCAGCAACGATTCCCGCGACCCCTAGTCTCAGACAGGGCCGCGGAGCGCCGCAGCGGCGGGTGAGAGACGACATAGGCATGCCAGCGAGACCTTCCGGAGACGGGCGCGACGCACTGACGTTCAGCACCACACGCCAGGTGCACATAAGGCCACGATCGGCAGCCCTCCATTCGAACCATAGGCCTCACAGGTCACAGCAGTAACACGATCCGATTGAGTGCCCATCGCAATTGCGGGCCTCTACTACTAGGTCATGTAGTTGCAGATGGCAGTGACTGCCAAGCCGGAAACTGGCCCGGAACAGGCCGTAATTCCAGCTAAGCGCATCTCTTTCACGGGGTGAACGCCGCAAAATGCACGTCGTGAGAAGTGAGGCTCCGGTCGGTGGGTGTCACAAAAACTATGGTCATGTTGACAATTCGAATGGTGATCTACCACGCTGCGTAGTAGATCAAGGTCGAGGAGCGCTGGTGCAGCAGGAGAGAAGGCGGGTATCCGCGGTGCGGGCGGCGGTCCTGGCGCTGATATGCGTGGTGCCGTGGGTAGCGACGGGTTGTGGTAGCGCGGGCGACGACGCCGTTGCGCAGGGGGGAACCTTTCAGTTCGTCTCGCCCGGCGGGCAGACGGTCATCACCTACGACCCGCCCGCGAGCCGTCAGAGGATCGCTGACGTCTACGGCCCTGACGTGGTGACCGACCAGACCATCGGACTCGACGACTTCGCAGGCAAAGTCGTCGTCATCAACGTCTGGGGTTCGTGGTGTGGACCCTGCCGGGGAGAAGCCGACGACCTCGAACATGTCTACGCCCAGAACAAGGCCTCGGGAGTCGAGTTCCTCGGTATCAATCTGCGCGACAACCGGCAAGCGGCGAAGGACTTCATTATCGACAGAAAGGTCGCCTTTCCCTCGATCTACGACTTTGCCGGTCTGACCCTGGCTGCGCTGACCACCCCAACGTCGGTGGTGCCGACCACCATCGTGCTCGACCGCGACCACCGTCCGGCCGCGGTGTTCCTCAAGGCCATCACCGCCGACGAACTCGGGTCAACAGTTCAGCGAGTTCTCGCTGAGCCTGTGGCACAAACCCAATGACCCCACAGTCGGTCGAAGTGCAGGCTGCGGTCGGCGAGACGTTTGCCGACCTTGTCGCCAGCGGTCCGCTCCTGCTGGCGCTGCTCGCGTGCGTGATCGCCGGGCTGGTGTCGTTCGCCTCACCGTGCGTGGTCCCCCTCGTTCCGGGGTATCTGTCGTATCTGGCTGGCGTGGTCGGCGCCGAGGCGCCTGCGGTGTCGGTGGGGGAGTCGAACAAGCGGGGTCGTTCGCGTGTGGCGCTCGCCGCAGGCCTGTTCGTCCTCGGTTTCACCGTGGTCTTCGTGGCAGCGACCGCCACCGTACTCGGAGTCACCACCACTTTCGTGGTGAATCGTGAAGTCCTCCAGCGCATCGGCGGCGTGGTCACCATCATCATGGGCCTGGTGTTCATCGGGATGGTGCCGACACTGCAACAGGAACGACGGTTCGCCCCCCGCCGCGTCTCCAACATCGCCGGCGCTCCGCTGCTCGGCGGGGTCTTTGCACTCGGGTGGACCCCATGCCTAGGGCCCACGCTCGCGGCGGTCATTGCTACGGCCAGCGGCACCGAAGGTGCCACCGCAGCCAAGGGCGTCGCGCTGATCGTGGCGTACTGCGCCGGCCTGGGTATTCCTTTTGTCGTGCTTGCGTTTTCCTCGGCATGGGCGTTGCGCAGCCTCGGCTGGTTGCGGACCCACGCCCGCATGATCCAGATCGTCGGCGGCGCCATGATGATCGCGGTAGGTATCGCCTTGATCACCGGCCTGTGGGATCAATTCATCGTGTGGGTCCGCGACGCGTTCATCACCGATACCCAACTACCCATCTGAGGCCCGTAGTGGCGGCGCCGGTTCGACGGTCGCAGCGGCCACAGGTTTCCGGTCACCGCACCGTCACGAGACCCACCACCACCGGCATCACGCCGCCGACGTCGGGCCATCTCAGCACATCCCGATTCAGTCGTGACGTGATCCGCCGGTTCCGTTCCGCCCCGGTCTGTCATATAGTCACATGCGCATGTATTGATGTATGTGGACAGCGTAGCCATCTGGGTGTGGATGAGAGGGAGTACGACGCATGGGAGCCGGACACAATCACGGACCAACCGACCCCGCATCCAGCGACTCGTCGCTGCGTGTCCGGCTGGCGATCGCGTTTGCTCTGACGGGGATCATCGTCGTGGCCCAGCTTGTCGGGTCGGTGATCACGGGAAGTCTTGCGCTGCTGACCGACACCGCACACGCCGCGACAGATGCGATCGGTTTAGCGGTTGCGCTCGTCGCAGCAACCGTGATGCACCGCCCGGTCAGCAAAACCCGCACCTGGGGACTGCGGCGCATCGAGGTCATCGCCGCTCTGGGGCAGGCCTCGCTGCTGCTCGCTGTGGGCCTCTACGCTGCTGTCGAAGGCGTACGACGACTGTTCTCGCCACCCGAGGTGCCCTCGACCGAACTCCTGCTCTTCGGAGTCATCGGACTCGTGGCGAACATCGTCGCCATGCTCGTGCTCGCCTCGGGACGCGGCGCCAACTTCAACATGCGAGCGGCGTTTCTGGAGGTCCTCAACGACGCACTGGGATCGCTGGGTGTGATCGTCGCCGCAATCGTCATCGCTACCACCGGTTTCCAACAAGCTGACGCGCTGGCCGGGTTGTTCATCGCCGCGCTCATCGCACCCCGCGCCCTCAAACTCATGGCCGAGACGACGCGGGTGCTGATGGAATTCACCCCGAAAGGGATCGATCTCGACGACGTCAGGGCCCACATCCTCGAGATGGACCGTGTGCACGACGTGCACGACCTTCACGCATCGACGGTGGCCACGGGCCTACCGATCATCAGCGCTCACATTGTGGTCGATGACGACTGCTTCCAGGACGGCCACGCCCCCACCATCTTGGATGACATCCGGACCTGCGTGGCGACTCACTTCGCCATCTCCTTCGAGCATTCCACCTTCCAGCTCGAGACCAGCGCCCAGCGCCACCACGAGGAAGCGTTAGCCACCCATCACCCGTGAAGGATCACATCGGCGTCACACCACACCTGCGGTCTGGGCGAGTGCAGATCTCTGCTACACGAGTCTGCCGTCTCGGGCCGGGCGCTACCGCGGAGGTGTCACATCAGCGTCGACCAGTACCACCAGAAACGGTGGGCGATCAGGGCGATCACTGTCAGCACCCACACCAGCGGTACCACGGTGTGCACCGTGAGGATCGCATCGAGGGCTCGGCGCGCTGCCCCGGGTGGGCAGAAATGGTCGGCATTGCGCAGGCTCACATACCAAAAGGCAACCACGACAACCACCCACACGGCCATGCAGTACGGACAGAGCGCGTTGATTCGGTACAGGCTCTGGAGGATCAGCCAGTGGACGAACACCACCGCACCCGTCAACCCACTCTGCAGCCCGATCATGACCCAGGTGGGCGGTCGGCTCCCCATCAGGACCGCGACAGCAATCAGCGCGGAGAAGCCGGCAATTCCGATCAGTGAGTTGGGAAACCCGAAGACGACCGCCTGGGGGGTGTCCATCACCGATCCGCAATTGACGATCGGGTTGATACTGCAGGTCGGTGTGTACGCCGGATCGGTTGCCAGTTCGAACTTTTCAACCGTCAGCGTGAACGCAGCGATGAGCCCGATACCTCCGCAGACCGCAAGTATCCACCCGAGCAGTCGCGGAGACACTGGGAATCGTGTCACTGGCGCCGAGGGTGAGGATGGCGAGGCCTGGCGGGGTGGTGGTGGGACGGTCACTGGCGTATTGCGGATTCGAGCGCCGAGCTCAGATCGTCATAGCTCTCGGGTTTGATCAGTTCATCGTTGATGAAGAAGGTGGGTGTACCGGTGACACCCAGCGCTTTGCCGTCAGCGACATCGCGGTCGACAAGTTCGCGGGTGGCCTGCGAGTTGTAGTCGGCGGCGAATCGATCCATGTCCAGACCGAGCTCCTGGGCATAGGAGAAGAACAGATCATCCAGCGGTACCCGCTGCTCACCCCAGCTGCGTTGGGTGTCGAACATCTTGCGGTACATCGGTTCGAACTGGCCTTGCTCGGCCGCGGCAGCCACGGCCCGTGCCGCGCGGTCAGCGTTGAAATGCCCGGGGAGCGGGAAGTAGCGGACCACGAAAGTGACCTGATCGCCGTATGTTTGGCGAAGCTGCTCCACCGCCGGGTATGCCGCCCCGCACCCTTCACATTCGAAGTCCAGGAATTCCACGAATGTTGCCTTGGACTCGGTCGGAGTCGATAGACGTGGGGAATCATCCCGTACCGTCATGCTCGCCTGGGCGGCAGCCTGTTCGCTGTCGGCGGCCCGGGACACCACGAACACCACTGTCAGCGCCAGGCAGAACACGAACACCACGGCGAGTGAGATCTTGACGGTGCGGCTCACCGGGGCACCCTCGACTCGAGTCGAATCTTCAGCGCTTGACCTGCCACGATGTTCACTCCCGTCAAACGTACTACTACGTTAGCTAGTAGTTTACAGGCGCACGGCCCCGACCGGGCGACCGCGGGCGGATCGGTGCGCTCGACAAACTTCGGTGAGGGGTGCGGTGCGCGGTGGCGAGTTCTTCGGGTGCTCAGCGGGCCGGTGCGTCGTTTCCACCGATGCTTCATCCGGTGCTGCGCAGCGCTGCTGCCGTCGGCGCCGGCGGCATGCTGTACCTGAGTTTCCCTCCGCGTCAGCTGTGGTTCCTCGCCCCGTTGGCTATTGCGGTTCTGGTGGTGACGCTGCGGGGGCGGTCGTTGTGGGCGGCATCCGGCTATGGCTATCTGGCTGGGCTGGGGCTTTTCGTGCCTTTGCTGCCGTGGGTCGGCATCTATGTGGGTGCGGTGCCGTGGCTGGTCTTGGCAGCAGTCCAGGCGGTGGCGTTCGGGATCTTCGGGGCGTTGGCAGCAGCACTGGGCAGATGGCGCGGCGCGCCGGTGTGGTTGGCAGGCGCCTGGGTGGCAGTCGAAGCTGTTCGTTCCCGGATACCGTTTGGCGGTTTCCCCTGGGGCCGAATCGCATTCGGTCAACCGGACGGGTTGCTCCTGCCGTTGGCGGCGCTGGCCGGCGCGCCGGGGTTGTCGTTCGTTGTGGTGCTGCTCGGCGCGGCCCTGGCCGCGGCGGCGGGGGCCGTGGTCCGCCGGCAGCCTCAGACGTTGGCCGGGCCTGCGGCCACGGTTGCCGTGATTGGACTGCTGGTGTGGACGATGACGCCCGCGGGGGGAGGCGATGACGCGGGGGAGCGGGCGGTGACGGTGGCAGTGGTGCAGGGCAATGTGCCGCGGCTGGGGTTGGATTTCAATGCTCAGCGACGCGCAGTCCTCGACAATCATGTCCAACGCACCCTCGACCTGGCAGAGGAGATCCGCTCTGGGCGGGTCGTGCGTCCCGATGTGGTGGTGTGGCCGGAGAACTCATCCGACATCGACCCGTTCGGTAACCGCGATGCTGCGGCGCAGATTGATCGTGCCGCGCGGGCGATCGGGGTGCCGATCCTGGTGGGAGCGGTGATCGCCGGGAGCAACGGCACGTCCCGCAACACATTGGTGGTGTGGGATCCGGTTACCGGTCCTGGTCAGGAGCACGACAAACGTCAGCTGGTGCCGTTCGGGGAGTACTTGCCGCTGCGGGAACTGATGACACAGCTGTCGTCCTACGCCAGCCGGGCCGGCAACTTCGTTCCTGGCACAGGCAATGGTGTCGTCGATCTTGCAGGTGAACCGGTGGCGGTAGCGACCTGCTACGAAGTCGCGTTCGACGATCTGGTGACCGAATCGGTGCGCGCCGGCGCGCAACTGATCGCCGTACCGACCAACAACGCGACGTTCGGGCGCACCGAGATGACCTACCAGCAACTCGCGATGTCGCGGGTGCGGGCAGTCGAGCACGGTAGGGCGGTAGTCATCGCAGCAACCAGTGGGGTGAGCGCGGTCATCGAGCCTGATGGGACCGTTGCACAACGCACAGCGCTGTTCACCCCCGATGTCCTCATCGCGCGGGTGCCGCTGAGGACAACGACGACCCTGGCGACGCGGATCGGAGCAGCAGGAGAAGGGATCTGTGCTGCCGCGGTCCTGGCGGCACTGGTTGTACGCACGTGGAGATCACGCCAACGAACCTGACGCGGCCGTGGTGCCCTCAGTGGCGTTCGCGATGAGACGTTGGCGAGCTACTCGGTGTGTCATCGGCGTCATCCGACGGGCTCGAACAGCAGCTGCACCCTGGTTCTGTTGTGGCAGCACAACTCGTGCTGGTCGCCGCGCCGCGGAATCGTGGAGTCGGCAGCAGGGGCGCCTCGGGCACCGGCCGTGGTTGATCGGTGGTGGTGGCTGATACCGGGGCGCAACAGGCGTCGCCTGTGTCGTGGTAGGCCGCCACCGAGATGTTGAGCTTGCCGGGGGTTACCCGGGGCACGGCGCCAGCGCCTGGCAGTGCTTTCGTCCGGGCGGCGCGAATCGCGTTGGCGATCACCAGCGTTTCTGCGAGTTCGTGGACGAAGACCACTGTGGCCAGGCCGAGGACGCCCGTGGCGGCCAGCGGAATCAGAACACCGATGATGGCCAGAGAGAATCCTATGTTCTGCACCATGATTCGGCGTGCGCGCCGAGCGTGGGACAGCACTTGCGGGAGATGGCGGAGATCTTCGCCCATCAACGCCACATCGGCGGTTTCGATGGCGACGTCGGTACCCATCGCTCCCATCGCGATTCCGACATCGGCGGTGGCCAACGCTGGGGCGTCGTTGACGCCGTCGCCGACCATGGCGATCGCCTGCCCGCGCGCCAGTGTGGGCAGCAAGTCGGCTTTGTCTTCGGGAAGCAGCTCGGAATGGACGGTGCTGATTCCGGCCGCCGTCGCCAAGGCGTGTGCGGTGCGGTCGTTGTCCCCGGTCAGCATGACCGAGTTGACACCCAGCGCCGTCAGCTGAGCGACCGTTTCAGCGGCCTCGGGGCGGAGCTCATCGCGGACGGCGATGGCGGCGACGACGGTGCCATCGCGTTCGATCAGCACGACGGTGGCACCGTCGCTCTGCAACCGGGTGACATCGCCGGCGAGCGCGCCAGGATCGAGCCACCCGGGTTTGCCCAGGCGCAGGTGCTGTCCGCGTATCTGGCCGGTGAGTCCGTGACCGGCGATCGCGGTGACGTCCTCGGCAGGTGAGCCCAGAGCAGGTGCGGCCGCAAGAATCGCGCTCGCCAGCGGGTGCTCGCTGCGTGCCTCGAGCGCGGCGGCATAGGATAACGCGTCCTCGCGGGTGATCTCGGGGGTGCTCACCACAGCGATGACCTCCGGAGTGCCGCGTGTCAAGGTGCCGGTCTTGTCCAGTGCGACGACGCGAACCCGTCCCAACTCCTCCAGGGCAGCACCGCCTTTGACCAATGCGCCCTGGCGGCTGGCGGCGCCGATCGCGGCGACCACCGTCAGCGGCACCGCGATCGCCAACGCACACGGGGACGCAGCAACGAGGACCACCAGGCCGCGTTCGAGCCACACCAGGGGATCACCAAGCAGCGCACCGATACCTGCCACGAGCGCCGCGAGCACCATGATGGCCGGGACCAGGGGGCGGGCGATACGGTCGGCGAGACGTTGGCCGGCGCCTTTGCGTTCCTGCGCTTGCTCGACGATGTGAACGATGCGGGCCAGGGAACTATCGGCGGCGCGGGCGGTCACGCGGACTTCGATCGCACCGCCACCGTTGATGGCGCCGGCGTAGAGCAAGTCGCCCGGACCTGCCTCCACGGGAACAGATTCGCCGGTGATCGCCGACAGGTCCACGCTGGTAGTGCCCGCGGTGATCGTCCCGTCGGTCGACGCGCGCTCACCGGGACGCACCACCAGCAGATCGCCGATGATCAACTCATCCGGCGACACGGTGATCTCACGTCCCTCACGAATCACCGAAGCAGTGGGCGGAACCAGCGCGAGCAGCGACCGCAGCCCGCGCCGGGTCTTGGTGACCGCGTAATGCTCGAGTCCTTCAGCGACCGAGAACAAGATTCCGAGTAGCGCAGCTTCGGGTATTTGGCCCAGCGCCACAGCCCCGATCGCGGCGATCGTCATCAGCGTTCCGACACCGATGCGCCCGTGGCGCAGCGACCTCAGCGCCGACGGCACGAACGTTGAGGCGGCTACAACTGCCGCCAGCAGTTCCAGGACGACGCCCGCGGTCTCTGATAGAGAGCCTCCGATGATCCAGCCGAGCGCGAGGAACACTGCTGCTGCGGCGGCGAAACGCAACTCGCGCACCTGCCACAACCGGACCGGGCCCTGATCGACCTCAGCCTCGAGGTCGGCGGAATCGGAGGGTCCGCAGCATGCGTCAGCCATGAGCATGTCCCTGCACTGTGGCTGCCGACGGTGTCGTCATGGCTGCGGTGGAGAGTCCTGCAATCGCTAGGACCGCTGTCACGAGAGCGTGGCCGGAGGGGGTCAACGCATACATCACTAACCGTCCGTGGCGGCGCCCGGTCACCAGGCCGGCACCCTTGAGTAGGCGCAGATGGTGCGAGACGAGGTTCTGCGCCAGGCCTACCACCCACGCGAGGTCGCAGACACAGAGTTCGTCCCCCGACAGCAACGCCGTTGCCACTCGCAGCCGGGTCGGATCACCGAGTGCACGAGCTCCGGTGGCGGCACGGTCGATTGCGGTCACATCGGGTAACGCAGTCCGGATAGTTTCCGCGTGCGGCAGATCGAGACACAGCAGATCGCACGTGTCCACCGACGCCTGAGTCATATCAACATCCTTACGTTCATTGATATGACCCATGTTAGGCATGCCAGTACGGATATCTCAACACCCGTCGATATGTCGAGTGGCGTCGACACGCTCTCGAGCCAGGGGACGGGGCGCTTAGGTGTCGGTGTTGCCCTTCTTCCACTGTGACCACGGGATGTTCCAGTCGCCGAGTCCATCGACTCCCGACAGCGTGTCGGCGTTGGTGTTCTTGACCGTGACGGGGTCACCGCGCAGGGTGTTCTTCACGAGCCATTCCGCGTCTGCGGGACTCAGGTTTGGGCAACCGTTGCTGACGTTGCTGTTGCCTTGGGCCGACATCGACCACGGCGCGCCGTGCATGTAGATGCCGCTGTAGGACATCTGCACCGCCCATTGAACGGGTGTGCGGTATCCCGCTGCGGACTCGACAGGCACTCCGTAGGTGGACGAGTCCATGATGATGTGCTCGACGCGATCTCCGATCATGTAGATGCCGCGGGGCGTCGGAGTGCTGTCTTTGCCGAACGAGGTCGGCATCGTGCGGATGACCTTGCCGTCTCGTTTGACGACGATCGTTTTGGTGTTGTCGTCGGCAACGATTTCCTGAGCTCTGCCAATGGTGAAGTCGTAGGACAAGTTCTCGTCGCCGTAGAGCCCGTCGCCGAGGTTGACTCCGTAAATGTTGACGGCGACACTGACTTTAGTGCCCGGTGTCCAGAAGCGTTCGGGCCTCCACCGGACCTCGGAGTCGCTGATCCAATAGAACGCACCCTGCATCTTGGGGTCAGACGACACGGTGATCGCCGCCTGCGCCTTCTTTCGGTCGGGGATGGGATCGGCGAACCGCACGCCGATCGTGTGGGCGATCCCGACGGTTTTCTCGCCGAGGATGGCCGCGCTGGTCAACGATTCCGGCGAGGTCGTGGTGAAACGTTGCGAGACGACCGATCGACCGCCCACGCCCACAGCCTCGGCTTGAACGGAATACCGCTTCGAATATCCCAGGGGCTGGGTGCTTGTCCACGTTGAGCCGTCCTCGCTCAGCAAGCCCGCCAAGGGACGGCCGCTGGCTGTGGGAATACGGACGTTAGTCAACGCGCCGCGACTGGCCGTGACAACAATAGGAAGCCCAGGTTCGACAACCGCGTTGGGCGCAAGTCGCCCGCCACCTTCAGTGGCCACAGCGATGGAAGGCTGTGTGATGTCGGCGAAGCTGTCGACGGCCTGAATCTCGTTGCTGAAGGCGGCACCTCCGGTCGAGCTGCACGAGGTCAACACCATCACCACCGCCGTCAGCGTTGCGAGCATCAGCAGTCGCGGAATACCGGCCCGGACCGACCAGCGACATTCACGAGAGCCCGAGCACTGCGGCTGCCCACCGTGAGTCGCCCGGCGATCACGTGGCTCTTCGGTAGCTCGAGTCCCTCCTACGCGGCCCATCGATTGTCGAACCCTCCCACTCGGCGCTGGACTAGGTTTACTAACCACGATAGTAGTTGAAGGCTGTGGGCTCCTTTACCCGCTGCACCGCGTGAGAGAAGGTTCGAAACGTCTCGTGGTGGGCGACCGCCGAGCCACCACGTCGACCTCACTATTGCCGTGTGGCGACACCCAACAGGTAGTCGCCGCCGATGCGTGTTCGCCACCGCTCGCCGACGTCGAGACCGTGGTGGGACAACTCGTGCAGGAATTCACCGGCGGTGAACCGATCCTCGCTCGGATGGTCAAACAGCACTTGGTAGGTCGGCCGAGCAAGGGCGGTCGCGGTGACCTCGTCAAAGAAGAACCGCCCACCCGGTTTGAGTACGCGGGCCACCTCGTCCAAGGCTTCCCGCCAGTTCGGGATGTGGTGAATGATCGCGAAGTCGAAGACTGCGTCATAAGTACCGTTCTGCCCGCCGCCGACGTCGTGAAATGCTGAACGCAGGTCCGTTGCGCTACCTCGGGCGAGGTGTGCCCTGCCGGTGTGTCGGCGTAGGCGGTGGTGAGCGCGAGAAATCATCGCCGGATCGAGGTCTACCGCGTCGACGCGCGCGGCGCCGAACTCGTCGAGGATCAGCCGGGTGCCGTACCCCGACCCGCACCCCAGCTCAGCAACGTGCGCTCCCGGGGTCCGTCCGCCCAGCGCAGTCAAGACACGCGCCTCGTAGCGCTGCAGCCACCGCCGGGGCGGCGAGTTCACCAGGACAGTCTCCATGCGGTTCATCAACATTGTTGACCACCCTCCCTCATCATCGGCGGAGACCGCTTATTATCGTCTGGTGACGATCAATAGCATGGATGGGTGTTGCACGTCGAGAGCCGGAACGAATGTGGACGCGGCGGTGGCGTTGTTTCACAGCCTGTCCGATAGCACCCGTTTGGCGATTGTGCGTCGTCTTGCCGGCGGGGAGGTCAGGGTCGCCGACCTGGTAGGGGAGTTGGGTTTGGCGCAGTCGACAGTGTCAGCGCATGTGGCATGCCTTCGCGACTGCGGGCTAGTTGAGGGACGCCCACAGGGTAGGCAGGTGTTCTACCGCCTCACTCGGCCCGAGTTGATGGACCTGCTGGCCTCGGCGGAGACCCTGCTGGCGGCCACTGGTAGCGCGGTAGCGCTGTGCCCGAACTATGCCGGCGACGCCGCCGCAGCGTCAGCGAGTTCTACCCCGGCTGGAGCCTTTACGTGACCGACGCGACGCCGGCAGTGACGAAAACACTCCACCCCCGAGGCGTTCTCATGGCCCTGGTTGTCGTGGTGACCTCCGTCGGGCTGGCAGTCAACTCCTTCGCTGTCAGCCGACTCACCGAGGGCAGTGCGGCCGATCTGGGAGTGCTCCAATTGCGGTTAGCGTTCAACCCCGGTGTTGCATTCAGCCTCGGTGATCAGCTGCCCAGCTGGGCCATACTCGCCGTGGCCGGGTTCATCACCCTCGCACTGGCCGGCTACGCAGTGCACGTCGCACCCGACGCGGGGGTCGCCGGCCGGATCGGATTTGCCGCGGTCCTCGGCGGCGCACTCACCAACCTGATCGACCGCGCCGCCGACGGCGTCGTCACCGACTACTTCCATACCGGCTGGTTCCCCACGTTCAACCTCGCGGACACATTCATCACCATCGGCGTCGTCCTGATCGTGCTAGATGTGTTGCGGCAAGAATGGTCAGCTCCGCGCGACGCCTAGGGGATCGAACCGTCGCGCGAACTCGCTTAACCGGCGACCGTCAGGTAGATCAAGGCGACGTTGAGCACGATGATGACCGCTGCAGTCAGCCAGGCCAGCGACGTGGTGACTCGATTGTTCACATCCTCGCCCATCAGCATCCTGTCGCTGGTGAAACGCACTAACGGAACCAGTGCGAAGGGGATGCCGAAGGACAGAACGACCTGCGAGACAATCAGAGCTCGGCTGGGATCAATTCCGATGGCCAACACTGTGATGGCAGGTATCAGGGTGATCAGGCGTCGGAGTATGAGCGGGATCCTGCGCTGCAACAGCCCGTCCATGATCATCGCGCCGGCGTACGCCCCGACCGAGGTTGATGCCAGACCCGAGGCAAGAAGCCCCAACGCGAACAGCAACGCCACCACTTGCCCCAAGGTGTCGGAGACCGCCGCATGCGCTCCGTCTATCGAATCAACCCCTTCACGGCCACGCAAAGTGGTTGCTGCCACCAGCAGCATGGACAGGTTGACCGCGCCCGCCAGCAGCATCGCCAGACCGACATCGATCTTCGTCACACGCAACAACCGCGACCGGATCGGCCCCTCCGGTTGATGGCCGTGTCGATCCCGCACCAAGCCTGAATGCAGATACACCGCGTGAGGCATCACCGTCGCACCCAACATGGCGGCCGCGATCAGCACGCTTTCCGATCCATCGAACCGCGGCAAGAGGCCCCCCACGACAGCCCCGGGGGGAGGTGGTGCCACGACGGTGCTTGTCAGAAAACCGATGGCAATGACAGCCAGCAAGCCAATGATCACCCGCTCGAACGGTTGCTGCCCTCTGCGGTCTTGGACAAGAAGTAAGACCATAGACACCGAACCTGTGACGACCCCACCGATGAGCAACGGCAGATCGAAGAGCAGATTCAGCGCGATAGCTCCGCCCACCACTTCGGCGAGATCGGTTGCCATAGCGACAATCTCAGCCTGCACCCAGTAGGAGAGCCTGGCGGTCCGCGACGCGCGCAGACGCACCGTCTCCGGCAATGACCTGCCCGTGACCACCCCGAGCTTGGCAGAAAGGAACTGCACCAACCCCGCCATCACGTTCGCAACCACGATCACCCACACAAGGAGGTAACCGAACTGGGCGCCGGCGCTGATATTGGACGCGACATTGCCGGGATCAACATAGGCGATGGCTGCGACGAACGCCGGACCAAGCAGTAGGGACCCCGACCGAGCTCGCGCGAGCCGCGGACGAGCCGAAGCCATGACCTCTCGCATTGCCGCCCCTCAGTCACAAAGTTCGGTCTACCGAATAAAACTATTCGATACACCGTAGTTGATGGGGCGGCACATGACGAGACTTGGGGAGCTTGGCTGGTGGGGCGACGTCTTCGACGGCCCGGAAGTGCGAGCGCGCCGCAGCGGGGCGCATCACCGCTTGTTATCTACGCGCCGAAATACTACGCTACGTAGTATTTCGATGTGGGCAGGAAGAGCAGGTGAGACCCGGATGGCGATGCGGGCGAGGAAGTCCCGGCGGCCGATGGTGCTGGGAGTCGACTGGCAGACAGCTAAGGACCACGTCGCCGACCGCGCACTCTGTTCTCTCGCGAGTGATGACGACTTCCAGGGTGCGGCGTTACCCATACGACGACGATGATGCACACCGGCACCATCGAAGCGCCGACGCCGCGACGACCACGCCGCCGACTCAGCCCCCTACCCAGATTGTGGCGCTCGTTGACGTCGATGAAAACAGCACTCATGCTGCTGTTCCTGTTGGCCGCGGCGGCAATCCCGGGCGCTCTGCTGCCGCAGCGCCCACTCAACGAACAGAAAACAACCCAGTACATTGCCGACCGCGGCGCCCTCGGCACGTGGATGGACAGACTGCAGCTTTTCGACGTCTTCGCCAGCTCGTGGTTCACCGCAATCTACGTCCTGCTGTTCGTGTCGCTTGTGGGCTGCCTCACCCCCCGCATCCTCGAACATCTGCGCGCGGTGCGAGCCCGTCCAGTTCCCGCGCCGCGCAACCTCACCCGCCTGCCGCGGCACCTCGAGGACACCGTAGAAGGAACACCCGAAGAGGTTGCTGCCCTCATCAACGCCAACCTCCGGGGCTGGCGCCGAGCCACCACCACACGACCAGCGACTACGCACCGACCCACCGCAGCCGTCGAGATCTCCGCAGAAAAGGGTTACCTCCGCGAGTGGGGCAACCTCGTGTTCCACTTCGCCCTACTCGCCTTGCTGATATCGATCGCGGCCGACAAACTCTACGGCTACGAAGGCACCCGCAGTCTCGTCGCCGATGGCACACAAGGGTTGTGCAACACCTCGACCGCGGTTTATGACTCATTCCGCGCAGGCAGCCTCGTCGATGGCACCGATCTCTCACCATTCTGTGTCCGCGTCGAGGGCTTCGATGCCCGGTTCCTGCCGAGCGGTCAGCCCGACATGTACGAAGCCGACGTCACCTACACCGGGGACGTGCGACAGTCCGATCCCGATACGTGGAGCACTGCACGCATCCGAGTGAACGAACCGCTGCGAGTAGCTGGCGACCGCGTCTATGTCCTCGGCAACGGCTTCGCACCGACGTTCACCGTGACGTTCCCCAACGGTGAGCAACGCACTCAGACAGTGCTGTTCATTCCCGACAACTTGCAGACGATGCTGTCCTCCGGCACGGCCCGTTTCGATACCCCAGCCGGCCTCTACCCCGACGCAGACGAACGTCGCAATCGACAGATCGCGATCGAGGGCCTATTCGCGCCCACCGCAGCATTCCAAGGAACCCTGCTCACCTCATCGTTTCCCGTGCCGAATGATCCGTATGTGGCGATCAGGATCTACCAAGGCGACACCGGACTGGATACCGGTCGCCCGCAGAATGCGTACTCCTTGAACCGAGCGCTCATCGAGCAGGGTCGGCTCCAGCAGCGGGCACAGGTCAATCTCAACCCGGGACAGACTCACACCATCGCCGATGGCACCGTGGTGCGCTTTGATGGGTATGAACGCTTCGTGTCCATGCAGGTGTCGCACGGGCCGGCACAGAACTGGGTTCTGGTGTCGGCGACCGTGATGCTGGCTGGGTTACTTGTGTCTCTACTTGTCCGGCGTCGCCGAATCTGGGTGCGGCTAGTGCCCGTCGAAGTCGACGGCCAACGAGGCACCGCAGTAACGATCGCGGGACTGGCCCGCACCGATCAGGCCGGGTGGGGCGAAGACTTCGACCAGCAGGCGCGGCGATGGCTGACCCAGCCAGGGCCGACAAGCCGCCGACCACGGCGCGCACCTCGGCCATGAACTTTCACATCCGTACAGATCTCATCTATGAACCGCCCCCTTCAGGATGCGGCACCGAGCCAACTGTCGCGTCACAATCCATCCCGATCGCATTCAGCCACACGGAGGCACATCGACCATGCGCAGAAACACTTCTCACGGCGCCGCCACCACGCCGGCCTCTTCGGCCAGATCTCTGATCGCCATCGCGCTGCTGTACAACGTCGCGCGCCTAGCACTCGCTGCTGCGCTAACTGGACTAATTCTGTTGGTCGCCTACCTGATTGACGTGGACGTCCCGTTTTTCGTAGCCGTCGTGATCGCCGTGATTCTCAGTAGTCCAGTCTCGATGATCGTCCTCAAACCCCTACGAACTCGTATCAATCACCGGGCCGAAGCAATGGACTCCCGCCGAGCAACCAAGAAGGGACTCGCCAGACCGGACGCGCCATGAGCTGCTACCAGACCAGCAAACATGATCAGCAGGCCGCCTGTCCGACAGGTGCCGGAACATGCAGTGCAGTCTGCCGGATCGGTGAAACCAACGCAGTTCACCCTCAATGACCACAACCACCCGCACACCGATCCTCTCAATCGATCGAACTAGGCATCAACTGTGTGGCCGTCGAACCGATCACTGCGCCCGAGGATTTGGCCCGACCAAGTCCCGCCTCGAGCTCGCGACACCTGAGCGGGACCACTCGTCGTCACACCTCCCGCGCCGATGAGGCGGGTCATCCGACGACGTAGACTCCCCGGGTTCTCAGCCACTGTGCAGGATCGAGTTTGGGTCCATCTTGCTGCCAGACCTCGTAGTGCAGGTGTGGGCCGGTGGAGTAGCCGCGGTTTCCTACCGTTGCGATCTGCTCGCCGGCCAGGACTCGCTGCCCGACGCTCACCAGCGTCTCGTTGATGTGCCCGTACACGCCGATCGTGCCGTCGTCTTGCAGCACTCGTATCCATAGACCGAAACCATCAGCCGGACCGGATTCGATGATCTGCCCGTCGCTGGTCGAGACCACCGGTGTGCCTATCGTGTTGGCGATGTCGAGGCCATAGTGCGTGGTACTCCATCGCGCTCCGTAACTCGAGGTCACGGTGCCGTAGGTCGGTGCCGCCGACCGCGGCCGTTGTGGCACCGGGGGTTCAGGCGGCCGCGCGCGATCTGGCTGTGTCAGTTCTCGCATAGCCGTGGTCAGCTCATCGCGTGACGATGCCCGTGCCGACGTGCGGCTTCGCTGTTCGTCCGCCGATCCGACGATTACAGATCGTGGGGCTGCTGCGGGCTGGACGTCGACGGGCACGCCAGCCTGGGTCAGGGGAGTGACCGTTGGGTCGTGTCGATCGGCGACCGCAGTGGCCGCAGTCCCGCCGGCAGCGCATAGAACCACCGCGGCCATGAGTGATCCACTCAACCCGGCCGCAGCCGCCAACCGAGTTGAGGTACCCGAGACCTCCTCGCCGTCAAGCACCTCGAGAAAGCCTGACTGAGCTTGCTCGCTGGACTGAGGTTCAACGACACACAACGCCCGCTCCCACGGTGCGGTAGGCGCTGCCGATAGATGCCTGCCGAGGTCGAGCGGGCGCTGTGAGCGAGGCGGCCCGAAAGCTCGGTGGCCAGGCCCGGCTTGGCGGGGCAAGGCAGTACGCGAGCGCGCAGTGTATGGACGGCCACTGCGTGGTGGGTATGACGGCGACGCCTCGGGCGCCGTCGTCGATCGCGCATGGGGCGAGTAGGAGGGCACTGGGGCGCCCGAGAAGATGGGCCGCGTGAACCCGGCCGACACCTCGGGTTGGACAGGCATTCGGTGTCGCCCGGCCGCACGCACGGTGGGTGAATGCTGGAGCCCTGCGAGTCCGGGGGTGAGGCTCGCCGATGCGTCGCGCCGGAACGCAGGGATGCCAGCGGAGGGTGGGCTGGGATCAGCTTTGCGATGCCGTGCCAAGGGGAGTCCTTCAGTCCAAGCGTCAGTCCGGATGGAAACAGTTCGATATCGAACGCGCCACAGACAGGTTACTACTATCCCGGTTAGTTTCTCCGCGTTGGCCCCAGGATCACCCCTTGCGCGCTGCGCAGCTCCAGTCGTGCGCCCGGTTGACCAGCAATATCGTCGTGGCCGACTACGGGTTGGCGTCACTGCGTGCACGAGTTCTCGCCTGGGCTGCTGCGTCGGCAACGAAGCGTCCGGCTCGTAACGGGCACCATAGATCGAAGCGACTGGTGGCTTGGCTGACAGCCCCTGTCGCCGACAGCCTGCACTCGACGATTGCCCGCCAGAGGGCGTGACGGTGATCGTGGCATGATCGGCCGCATGCGTGGACTGCTACGAGCGCTCGGGTGGGGTGCGGTCCTCGCCGCTGCTGCCGGTGTTGCTGCCCACTATTCTGGCCTGGTTAGCAATCTCGTGTCCCGGGTGGCGGCGTTCACGCCGGTGCTGATCATCGTCGGTGTCCTCGGTCTACTGCTGCTGCTCGCCGCGCGCGCCTGGCTTTCCGCGGCAGGAGCTGTGCTCGTCATCGCCGTGGGCGTGACGGCGCAGGTCCCGCTGTATCGGGGGGTCGACGAACAGGTCTCGGACTCGGACTTGACCGTGATGCAGGCCAATATCTATCTCGGGCAGGCTGATCCGGACGCGCTGGTGTCGCGGGTGCGCGACTCAGGCGTTGACGCCCTGACGATAGTCGAGCTGACGCCTGAGGCGGTGGGAGCCCTCGAGCGCGCCGGGTTGCGCCAAGCCTTGCCGTTCGCGTTTCTCCGTCCCCGAGACGGTGGAGGTGGAGCTGGCATCTATGCGCGGGCCCCGCTGACCGACGGGCAACTCCTGCGGGGATTCGAACTGTCGAATCTTCGTGCGCGCTTGCTGCTTCCGAACCGCTCGCCCATCTCGATCTATGCACTGCACCCGTTGCCGCCGTATCCCGAACCGTCGTGGCGCTGGGATGCCGAGCTCCGCGAGTTGCGCTCGATCCTCTTCGCCGACACAGATCCACTGATCATCGGCGCCGATGCGAACTCGACCTACGATCACCGCTCCTTCCGGCAGCTACTGTCGGGACCCTCGAATTCGCCCCAACTGACCGACGCCGCCGAGCATCTCGGATCGGGCGTCGTCGCGACCTATCCCGCCGGCCGGCCCTACCCGTCGCTGCTTGCGCTCGACCGGGTGCTGACACGCAATGGCCCGACACCGACATCGTTCCGGCGGATCGATCTGCCGGGCTCCGATCATCACGGGGTGCTCGCGAGCATCCGGCTCAGCGAAGGATGACGTCCCCGAGCATTCTCGAACCATCGGAACACCTCGGTTTGTGACCGACAGCCTTATGTCAACTCGATTGAGCCTGGCAAGCTACCTCCCCCAACGCTTTCCATATGCCGCCACTGGCTACTTCATGATTCAGCCGGGTGGCGCCGGTGAGGGTGGAGGGGGGTTGCGGTCGCCGGGTTGGGGTATCGGGAAGGTCATCGACGGGCTCGGTGGGTCCGGTGGTGCGAGCCGGCTTTGGGGGTTGGCGCGCACCGCGGCCTCAGCCGCGGCTAGGGGCGCGGAGGCTCTGTCGCGGGCTTGTTGTTCGGTCACCGGTTTGCGGCCGTCGACCGGGATGAGGGTGTTCCACTTCTCGGACTCGAGGTAGCGGGTGGCGAACAGGTACCACTGGCCGACCTCGAGGGGTGTGTCGCCGTTGACGGAAATGTAGACACCGTCTTTGACTCCGCCTTGCTGGTTGACTACCACGCTCTCGGGGACTTCGCCCTTGATCGCTGTTTTGGTGAGCACGCTGTACTGAGTTTCGGGGAGCGGCCCGAGTGCCTTGGTCCCAGCAGCTGATTCGACACGGCCGGTGAAGACGTGTGTGGAGATCGCCATCAGATTACGTAAGTCAGAGGTGTCGGTGATCGAGTCCGCATGGGCGGTCGAGGTGGCCGTGGCCGATTCGAGGGGCGGGATGCCCTCATTGACGGTTTGTTCGCCGCACGCGGCCAGGGTGGCAGCGGCGAGGATGCCGGCGATGCCGAGCGTGAGGGCCGCCGGTCGTGTTGCTCGGTGGTGGGTCATCAGAATCCCCACTTGTTGTGGTACAGGTCGCGGGTGAGGCCGGTGGGTGTGTAGGACGTTTCGCGGGCCCCGTCATTATCTGCCATCAGGTCGTTGGAGCAGGTGTGGAACAGCCCCAGTGCGTGCCCGACCTCAGTCCGAGTTATGTCACTTTCTAGCAAAAGTTCCTGTCCCCCAGCTATTTTAATGTGCCGATAACGTATCTTATGTCAGGTAAACCTGTCATAATCGGATCACTGCGTCTGGCTATCCTGACATCACAGGTCTACCCTATCTCCATGGGCTGGGTGCACGAGAGCGACAGACACTTCCACGAGGCGGCGTTGGTGCCGTTCTTCGAGGACGGGGCCGAGAGCCACGGGTCGACCATGGTCGACGGCGTGGACTACGAGCTCGTCGAAACAGGTCAGCGCCGCACCGGGGATCGTCGGCGGTCGTCGGCGGAGATTGTCGGTTGGCTGCTGCGCTGCGTTTGCCGTCGCCGGGACAGCTCCGACCTCTACAGCTCCGAGGTGTCGGCCTGGACCGATCCGGTCCGGTGGACACGGGTTCCCTCAGCGTCTCTCGAGGACCTGGGCCAGCATCGCGTGTTCGCCACCGACACCGACCTCGACGTCAACGTGCGGCCTGAGGTCATGGCGGCCGCCCAGGCGGTGTGGCGGCGTGAGCATCTTGATCCGATCGACGTCGTCGACGAGATCCGGGCCGCCGCGGAGGCCCGCAGGGACGCCGACGCGCGACTCGACGCCGCGGTGGCCAAGGCTCGCCGGCTGGGGCACTCGTGGGCCGACATCGGGGCGGCGGCCGGGATGACACGCCAATCGGCGAACGAGCGATGGAGAGACAGAGTGTGACGGGCTTTCGCAGCGCCTGGCGTGGGCGGCGTGTTGCACGAACGACAGGCTTGCTTACACCGCCCTGATCCGGCCGCTTCGGACACTGGCGCGGTGATGGAGGCCGAGCGAGCCCGCACAGCAGCCGGTGCTGTCCAGTTCAGCGGCTCAGAACGCACCCACAGTGGGCTATGTGGCAACCGACCGCAGTGCGGGAGGGCGGCAGCGCAGCGCAGCGGAGACGCGTTGGCGTAGACATGGTTACCTGCTCCGGTAGTCCGAGGCCCGGTAGACGCTGGGCAGGGTGAGCAGGGAGCTGAATACGGCGTCGGGGTCGCTGGTGCCGAGGGCGGCCGCGGCGCGGGTTGTCGTGGCGATCAGGACCTCGTCGTCGATTGCCCTGGTGAAGGTGGCATGATCGCGCATCCGGTTGGAATCCACGGTGACATCGAAGGTCAGAAACCGTTCGAAGTTGTCCTGCATGTGCACGACTCGGATCGGTTCAGCGTGGTGGGATCGAATCCGCGGAGAGTCCACGCCGGTGACCCGCCACCCCAGGCCGGCGTCGATCAGGACAGTGAACGGGTAGTTTCCAGGAATCCCCATTGCGGTGTCCGTTGCCGCTGCCAAAAGCTCTCACCCACCTACCGGGCTCCTCCCCTTGCGTCGATCGGGATATCACTACTGCTGAGCACCGACGCTGTCATACGCCGCCGACAGGCTGCTCCCCCAGGGTGTTCGAACGAGGTTCTGTACATGTCGCGACTGTCCTTGAGACAGTGAGGGCGTGAGCCCGTCAACTCGTCCTGGCCGTGCATGGTTGGAAGAACGCGCTGAGCGTCTGATCGAGATGGTCAACGACCGGGGCATGACCATGACCGACCAAGCAGCGCAACAGCTTCTCACCGAACGCGTGCAGGCCGTCGCCGAACGCATGCGCGTCGGTGTCCGGCAAGCACAGACCTACCTGACCGACGAGGCGCTGGCCGGCGTGGTCGACAGCATGGTCGAAACCCTGGCCGATGAAGCCCCCGGGGCAGACCTGGCCACCGAACCCAGAACCACCACGCTCACCGTCGGCACCCTCGGGCGGCTGATAGCGGGACTGACTGAGGTCGCCCTGCTCTACACCGACCCCACCACTGCCCTACCGGCCAACGAGCGCGTGGGACGCACCCACGAGGTCCTGACGCTGCTCTCGGTCACCGGACTCATCCAGGCCGACACGGCAGGTAGCGGTCCGGTGGCGGTTCCCCCGGCCCTGTTGACCCGTATCGCTCGAATCCTGACCACCGCAGCCGAGCACACCGAGAGCACCGACCTGGCCGCAACGCTGCGTCGCGATGCCATGCGCGCCTCCGGCTAGAACTGGACAGATACGAGTGAAGCCCCGAACCGCACGGTTCGGGGCTTCACTCGTATGTTCTGCTGTCTCCGGGTGAGGCCAAGGCCAACGTGTACCCAAAGCTAGTGCTACACATTGTAGGTGTTTCATGCTGTCGCCGCAATGACGCCCGACGAGGTTGCAGCTGTACGTGCAACGATCACCGCGGCTCGGGTGTCGACCTACGACGCCTCGGTCCCGACCGGTCACGAGCACACACGTCGCGCGTTGGCGCTGTATGTGTGGAACGCCGAGATCGCCAGCGAATTCCTCGTCCCGCTGCACCTGTGCGAGGTGGCGATCCGCAATGCGGTGTCGGATGCGGTCAGTGCCCAGTACGGGCCGCGGTGGCCGTGGGCGGATGGGTTCGTGAAATCGCTGCCTGATCCGAAGAAGGGGTACAACCCGCGGCGAGACGTGATGACTGTCCGCCACAAGGTCGCCACCACTGGCAAGGTGATTCCCGAGGTCAAGTTCGTGTTCTGGCAGAAGATGTTCACCAGCCGATACGACAATGCGGTGTGGGACCACCAACTGAAGCACGTGCTGCCGGGTGCACAGAAGGGTGCCTCTGTACCCGCACTGCGGGGGCGCGTGTACGCCGATCTTGACCGCATTCGTCTTCTGCGCAACCGGATCGCCCACCACGAGCCCATCATCGCTCGGGACCTGCGGGCCGACCTCGATGCTATTGCCGACCTGGTCGCTCTCCGATGCCCCGACACAGCGAAGCTGCTGTCGACTGTGGAGCGGGTGTCGACACTGCTTCCCCAACGGCCGCAGTAGGGGCGGCGGTTACAGCTGCTCGACGCCCGGCGCCCCTGCTTCTTCGGCGTAGGCCTGGGCTTGGTCGAGTTCATCGGCGGTGTAGGTGCGGATGCCGGCGGGCCGGCCGGGTGATCGCACGATGAGCGTCAGGTCGGCCAGCTCGACGCGGCCACGTTTGGGTGCGACACGATTGGTGGGTCCGACCCCGTCATTGTTCTCGGTCATTGCGGTGCTTCGTCCTCTCGCGGTTGCAGTGCCTCGGACGGTACCCACATAGTGATGGTGGTCGCGGAAACGTGATTGGCGCTCTCAACTGGCATCTGACATACCCCGCGCCACAGTCCGTTTGAAGTTTGGAGCCACGCTAAGAGCAACGCCGGCATGGTCGGCTCGATCCGGGCCCCGGAGGCGCGAACTCGCAGTGACACTCCCCCGCCAGCCGCATACGAGCGACCGCACGACGGGTCCGCGATCGCCATGTCGATCAGCACGGGCCTCGGCGGGTCGAACACACGCAGTGTTCGAGTGTCGGGCCAGTCGTCGAACATGCCCAGAGTCTAACCTCTGCACTCGAATGAATGTTCGAAGTGGCGTGTAGTCTGTCCGAGTGGGCGGGGGTGTGCCTGGAACGGGAAGTCCGGGACCGCACGCACCTCCGCCTTCACCCTTCCGAAGCAGTACGGCAGTACGGCAGTGCGGCAATGCTGTGCTACTCCCCTACTCCCCTGCTGTGCTCATGTGGCGTCGACGAGCGCCGGTTGATCGGGTGCGTGCACACGCTCGCTGTGCACGACGGGGCCTGGGCTGCATTCGGCTGCGAGTTCCATCCATCGTCCGATCGTGGTTCTGTGCACACCCGTAAGCAGGGCGGTGTCCTCGCGAGGCACACGAAGACGCTCGGCGACGAGGACCCGCGCGACTGCGCGCTCGTCGTTCCGCAAGCGGCCTTTGCTGCATACGAGCCGGGCCAGCTGTAGGTCGCCATCGGAGATCTGTTCGTCGACGTCCTTCTGAGTGAGAAGGCGCGCGTCTTTGGCAGGTCGCGTGTCGCCGGCCGCGGGTGTAGGGGCGGTGACCTGCGGGTGTGCATAGAACGCACTCGTATCGAGCTCTTCCTGTGTGTGCACAGGTACGTCCGTGTCGTTATCGTCCCGGCTTGCGGTCTCGTTGAGGGCTCGCGCCTGCTCAGGCAGGGCCGCACCACCGGTCCACACGTGCATGACGAGTCCGTGGATGCTCGCGAGCAGCGCCAGTGGCGCGACGATCGCGATAGCCACGGCCATGAGTCCGTGCATGACGCCCTGGTCGGTGGCGAGGAATGCGTGGCCGGCGTTACCCGCCACGCTCACCGTCGAGAAGATGGCGAGCATGGCGAAGTGGTAGCGCTTGCCGGCGTCGTCGCGGCGTTTGGTCGCGACGTAGACGCACCAGGTGGCTTGCAGAATGAAGACGTCGATCACGACGGGCAGGAGCCAGGTCAGGCGGTCCGGGATGGCCCCGGACATGCGGGCGAGGTCGCTCAGTGCTGTGAAGCTCAGGGTGAATGAGGCAGCAACGACGATGAGGCTCAAGATGACTGCGGTAGCCACGCTGGCGGTGTTTGACGCGCCCTCGGCGGTGTTGCGGACGTGGGTAGGGTCGGACATAGATCAACAGCTCCGTTTCTGTTGGTCGTCGGTCCTGGTGGTGCTCCAATCACCACCAGGACCTCTTTACTTCACCCCGTCAGGCGGCAGGCCCGACAAAGACCAAACGTTGTGCAGTTGTGCCGTTACAACGTCAGTGCCGGGGCCGGCCTGGCTTCGTGTGTGCGGTTGCGGCGCTCTCGGCGCGGATTGCCTCGATGACCTGCTCTGGCGTCATCTCGTTCATGAGCTTGCGGACGGCATATCGTGCGATAGCGCTGCGTGAGTCGATTCGGGGCTTGGTGCGGCGGCCGGCAATGCTCACCTCTTCCAGCCAGTCGTCGGTCGGCTCATCGAAGTAGATCGTGCTCGGGCCGACAGTGCGTCCCGTCGCACTCGCCGTGCTCGCCATGCTCGGTGCGGGTGCGGGAGGCTGCTTCTTCTTGGTTGGCGAAGAGACCTGCACGGCAGCTGGGGTGTTGGCTGTGGTGTCAGGCTGGTCGGGTGCCGCCTCCGGCGCCGTGGCCGGTGCGGCAGAGACAGCGGGGGCTGTGTGCCGCGGTGGTGGCATTGAACGTGCCCTCGCGCGCTTCTGTCGGGCCTGGGCCATGTCATCGAGTCCACTCATCGGACGTACTCCTGGACGAACTTCGCGGTCTTTTCGTATGCCTCGGCGACAGGCTGCAGCGCCTTTGCCGGCGGGTTCTCTGAGGTGATGGCGATCCTCTTTGTCCGTCGTTCCACCGCAACTGCTCGAGGAATCGGAGGGCCAACCTGGACTGGGGTGCCTTCGACCGCCCTCGCGAGCCTTCTGAGTTCCGCCTCAGGCGGAACAGGCGGGATCATCGTGGGCGAGATGATGAGCGGATAGTCGGGCATGTCGTTGATCAGTTCTTCCGTGGCCGTCAGATCCAGGTTCCGGAGTGGAGTTGGGACGATGACGGCGTGAGCGACGCTCAGGGCGCCAGCCGCAGCTGGGGAGATCCCGGGGTGCGTGTCGACGATGACCCATTCGGTGTCCCACTCCCCCGCCCATCGTTCAAGAGCGTCGGCCACGACGTCGTGCTGTGGCATCTGGTCATAGAGGTCGGGGTGGCCGGGGACGAGACGTGGTTTGCCGTGCCCCTTCAACGGACGCGGGGTGCGGCCGCTTTGGAGTGCGTCGAGAATGGGAATGCGGAGCCGGTCCAACGGCCGATAGCCCCACTTACCTGTCACTCCCCCACCGTCATGTTCGAAGTCGACGAGGACCGCATCGAGTAGGTGAGCGAGCTCGTAGGCTCCCGTACTCTTCCCCACCCCGCCTTTTCGGGAGTGGTGCACGACGATCTTTGCCATTGCGATCCTCCATCGTTGAAACGTTGTGACTGCACAATGCTTGGGAACTTATTCCACTTGAACGCTGGAACGTTCTGCCGTTTCAGGTTTGTACCGGCGGAACGTTGCAACGTCGCGACCCTGAAACTTTGGACCTGCGCAACGTTTTAAGGTTTCCACGGTGCAACGTTATCGCGTTACATCGCTACAAGGTTATAGCAATGCAACCGCGTGACGCTGGAACTATTTAACTACACAACGTTCCCCGGTGACAACGTTACACGCGCACAACGTTCCCAGCTTTTAACGTTTCCATCGCTTAACGTTCTCCAACTCCAATGTTTCGGCATTAGGACGTTGTAGCGTTACAACCCTACGTGTGTATTCACTCGGGATGAAGGTGGAGACGATCGCGAAGCAGCATGGACGTGGTGGGGCCCCAGATGGGGACTGGGGCCTCAGCTATCGGGCAGAGTCGCGGTCTCGGGTGGCGGCGCAGGCCGCGCACCGGACCACCGGTAGCGGCTGCGACCAGACGTCTCGGCTGCCACGGTGACGAACAGGCTGCCTTGCTCCCGTCCGGCTATATCGGTGTGGGTTAGACGGTCCCGAAGAACCGTGAGCCCGCTCCGCATGCGAGCCCGCTCACCTGGTCCTTCGGCGTGGTAGGCCTTACGTTCGCCGACGATCCGCGCGCGGAGTTGTTTCGCTCGCTCGAACGCACCGCTAGAGGTAGCCGCGCAGTCGACAGCTCCCTGATCTGCCTGAGCGGGAGTGACTGTCCAGCGGGTTCCCTTCCCCGTGCCAATCCGGGTGACCAGGCCCAACGAACCGAGGGTGTTGAGCAGACCCAGGACGCCCCATCCAGTGCCGCCAGAGGGCAGGAGAGACTTAGTCGCCACCTCGGGGGTGGTAGCCGCCTGGTCTTGAGCGGACAGCAGGGACCACAGGGTGTGAGCGTGGTGCCCTAGTTGCCCCCAGAGCGGGTGGAGCCGCATGGGGTCTGTGACGTCATGGGCACCATTTCCCCGGTAAAACTCGTCTGGCACCCGCAGCGAGTACAAGGCAGCCTCGTTGGCTGGGCCGTCGCGCCAGTCTCGGGTCCGAAAGAGCAGGCCACGCTCCTGGAGGCGTTGGAGGTGGACGAATGCGCGGCTGTCGCATACCGACATCCAAGTCGCGAGGCAGCGTTTGGCGATCGGACGATCGACGAGGCCGTGGCCATCGGTGAACCTGTGGGTGATGACCGCAACTGCGGCCGCGACCAACTCGGGTTCATCCCAAGTGGCGACCTCGGCCAGCGCGTCATCGACGAGGGACTGGTCGGCGGGGTCCAGCGGCGGCCGATGGCTGCTCGCGCGCTCGGCGATGCTCTGCCAGTGCGCGGCACACGCTGACCGGGCGCGCCGGCGGTCACCGTCACGGTCACGGAACTTGGCGAAGGCAGGGCAGTGCGCATAGAACCAGCGCACCGCAGCAAACGAACGCAGACCGACGTCCCACAGCACCCACGCCGCGGCCGTCGCCGCAGCGGAGCGGTCCTCACCTCCGGTGTCGTTGAGGACGCGCCACTGCTCGGCGGAGATGGGCGTCCGGCGCCGCCAGGCGCGCGGTGCCTGCCACTGCAATTCGCCCGCACCGTCGGTGTCGGGAGCGAGTTCGTGCATCTGCGCGACCGCCGACAGCGCGACCATCGGACCCGGGGTGGGGGAGTGGGGGGTGAGGTCTTCAGTGATCGCGGCACGGACCCGGTCGCCGGCATGGGCGACGACCGCGCCGATACGCACCCGCTTGACCTGACCGTCGCGACGGTGGACCTCTACCTCGAGTCCGGGGCGGTACACCTCGGCGTCGAGCTGCACACACCACCCGTCGTCGTGGCGGGTAAACGTCGCCTGCACCGGCCCTGGCTCATCACTGCCGAGGGCCGCACGCAACCGTGCGGCGGTCTGGACGGCGGTGATGGGTTCGAGGTCATCGTTGACCGGTGTGCAGTGGTGGCCGCCGGGTTTCAGTGACGCGCTGCCTGGCAGACGGAGCAGATGCCCTGGGCTCAGCACATCGATGCGGCGAGCCGACAGGTTGAGCTGGCGGCGCAAATCAGCAAGGAACTCGCGTACCCCGCGGTCAGAAGCAGACGAGGCGCATTTGAGCATCACGTGCAGCGAGTCCGGGCTACCAGACTTGGCGAGGTAGGCGGTGGTCGCGGCATAATCGCCGAGCACACCGCGCAGCCGCGGCCACACCTGCTCAGCGCATCGGTCGAGGTCGATGACCAGCAGATCGCTGCGGATCGGGGCCACAACCGCCCAAATGGCCTTGCCACCGCCAGCACGCTCTGCCTCGGTGATCAGCTCAATCGGGTTGCCGCTGCGCTCCCGGCGCGCCTTGTTCGCCGTCGCAGTGCCCGCCAAAGCGAATGCTTCGCCACCGGGAGCGGGCATCACCCGGTACACCTCGGCCCACCGCGACTCAGTAACCGAGTCGTGATCCGACACGCATTCATCAGAACTAGCGCGAGCAAAAGGGTGCGCGCTATCCTGAGACCAGTCCGACACAGACTGTCCCTCCGGGGATCAGGGAGCGAGATTGCCGCCTCGCCCCTCAAACTTCACGAACGCCCTCGGTTGCCGCCGGGGGCGTTCGTCATTTCAGTTATGCGCTGTCGCGCAGCTTCAGTACCTCCTGACGCATCGGCACGACCGTCGAGGGCAACCGATCTCGGTTGTCCTCAGCGATCAGCAGGCAGACGTAGTCCGTCAGCGTCAGACCACGAGATAGTGCGGCGGCTACTGCCGTCTCTTTGACCTGCGCGAGGACCTTAAGGTTCATCGGCGCAAGGTCCGCTCCGGTTGGGTCCTTTCGGGGGCGTCCTGCCATGCCTGCCATTCTGGCTACACAAAACCCCCGGACGGGGGCGACACGCCGTTAACGTAAGGGCCAATTCTGTAGACCGCACTTACATACACACTAACGTAAGAGGATGGGGATGACGTCTTTCAACGGGGTTGTGCACATTGACACAGACTGCGGTGTTGATGACGCGCTCGCGCTGGCGGTACTAGGCCAGGAAATCAACGTCGCAAGCGTCTCTACCACCTGGGGGAACTGCTCGGCTCTACAAGCAGCAGCAAACGCCAGGTACATCCTTCAAAGAACGAAAGCAGCCCAAACTGGGGTAACCCCCGCGTACAACGACCCGCCGGCATCCTGGTCGCCCTCTGATGTTCACGGGCCGGACGGGATGGGAGGTGTCTTCTACCTGTCACCGGCTGAGAGGTCGCGGAGTAGCGACACAGCGGTCAGTACGATCGTTCGCTTCGCCGAGCGAGCAGGCAAGGGTGGACGGTTGCTTGCGATTGCTCCACTGACGAACGTCGCGGCCGCGTACCGCGCTGCGCCCGAGGCATTGCGGTCGCTAGACCGAATAGTCGTGATGGCGGGCCAGGGGCTCACGCCTCGGTCGGCATGGCTCGACGAGACCGGCGATACCAACACCCGGCATGATCCTTCGGCGACTGCGGAGATCGCGGCCAGTGCGCTGCCGATCACATGGGTCGGCATCGACGTGACCAGACATGTTCTGTTGAGCGCGGATGTGTTCGGCGAGTCAGAATTTGGCAAAACTATGCGTGCGGTGAGCGAAGGCTACGGCGCCAGCCGGGCAGCTTCTTACGGCTATGCCGCCAGTGGCCCGGGATGGCGGGTGCCGGCCCATGACACGGTGGCGGCAATGGTTCTGCTGGGCGAGGGCGGCGCAACAACCTCTGACGCACGGGCGGTGGTAGACCGCTCCTCAGGAACTCCGGTGCTGAGAGGTCGGGCTTCTCGGCGGTCAGACACCACACACAAGTTCGTGACGGCCCCACCTGATCATCTCGCTGTGCACGCTCTACTCCGGAAGGCGTTCGCGCAGTGAAGATTCGTGACCGGATGCTGATTCGCCTCATTGTCCGCGGAGCCGTACGTCGACGTGCTCGGACTATTGAGGATCTGAGCGCCTACTGCGCAGCAAGAACCGGCAAGGAGATACAGCTGACCCCATTGCGGGGGCTCACATCTGTCTCCGGCGTCGTCGCGAGAGACGACGACAACAACCGAGCTGACATCTTCTATGCCGACTCAGACGGCGAGTGGCGGAGACGCATTACGATCACGCACGAACTTGCGCATCTGTTCCTCGACCACACCTGTGCGCACTCGGACGCGCCAGATGTCCGCGACATCCTCGCAATGATCACGAGAGTGCCGCGCGCGGCGGTAATCCGGGCCTTGGAGAACGCATCGTTTGAGCAGCGACCTTTATCCGAACGCGCTCACGGACTCGCAGACTCTCACTTCGACAACCCTGACGAACGTGCCGCCGAGACCCTAGCCAGCAAGCTCCTGGTACTGACCCTCGTCTCAGATGCGGACTTCAACTCCTTAAGCACCTACCAGAGCTTGGTGTCGGACTCTTCGGTCGTGACAACCTTCTTGGGACCTCGATGAGAAATACCATCCCACTGTGGTTAGACATTCTCATTGTCGTAGCCGCGTTCGCGTGTCAACGGCCAGTTTGATGTCCCCGCTGGTGGCCAGGTAAAAGTCCCCACCCTGTGCGGGATGTTCTAGGTCGGTGGCACCTCCGTTCGGTGTGTCATGCGGTAGGAGTCGCCGTCGGTGATGACGATGGTGGCGTGGTGCAGGAGCCGGTCGAGGATGCTGGCGGCGGTGGTGTGTTCGGGCAGGAATCGTCCCCATTGTTCGAAGGGCCAGTGGCTGGCGATCGCGAGAGATCGGCGTTCGTAGGCGCCGGCGACGAGCCGGAACAGCAGTTGGGTGCCGGTGTCGTCGAGCGGGGCGAATCCGATCTCGTCGAGGATGAGCAGATCTTGGCGCAGCAGGGTGTCGATGGTTCTGCCGACGGTGTTGTCGGCCAGCCCGCGATACAGGGTCTCCACGAGGTCGGCGGCGGTGAAGTACCGCACTTTGTGTCCGGCGTGCACTGCGGCGATCCCCAGCCCGATCAGGGTGTGACTCTTACCCGTCCCGGCAGGGCCGATCAGGGCGACATTATGTTGCGCCCGAACCCATTCCAGTGAAGACAGGTATTCGAAGGTATTGGCCGGAATAGAGGATGCGGCCACGTCGAACGATTCCAAGGTTTTGGTGACCGGGAACCCGGCAGCTTTTAGTCGGTTGCGGATGTTGGAGGCATCACGAGCGGCGATCTCGGTTTCCACCAGGGTTCGCAGTACTTCTTCGGGTGTCCACCGCTGGGTTTTCGCGGTGAGCAGGACCTCGGGTGCGCTGCGGCGGATCGAGGCCAGTTTCAATCGGCGTAGCGCGTGATCGAGGTCGGCCGGTAGCGGCGGCACTGTCTGAGGTGCAACGGGTGTCGATGTTGTGGTGGTCATGACACCTCCTTGTCGCCGGCGCCCAGCTTGTAGGCATCCAGCGAGCGGGTGGGCGCGGTAGGCAGGTGACCCAACAGTGCTGTGCCGGCCGGTCGCGGGTTGGGGGTGCCGGCTCCGGCATCGAGGATCGAGCGCACATCGGCGGCCTTGAACCTCCGGAACGCCACCGCCCTGGTCAGAGCGGTGAGCACCTGTTCGCGGCCGTGGGAGGTGACGAGCCCGAGGATGTCATCGAGTTCACCGCCCAGGCGGGTGTTCCCGATGGCCGCGGCACCGACCAGGAACTGCTCAGCAACCTCACCGAGATCGCAGAACTGTTTCTCTACCGCAGTTTTGGGCCGTGGTGCACGACTGGGCGGGGTGCGTGGCCCCCCGTAGTGATCATCGTTGAGGACGACCTCACCAGGTGCGGCCAACAGATGATCGGCGACCACCTCACCGGAGGCAGGTTCGGCGATCAGGAGCCGCTCACCGTCCTGGATGAGGGTCACGGTGGTGCCGATGAGCCGGTTGGGTACCGAGTAGCGGGCCGAGGCGTACCGGATACACGAGAGGCGATCGACCTTACGGGTGACCGGCGGTGGACCGACCTGGGCCCGCAGAGACGGCAACGGGCTCAATGTGTCTCGTTCGATCGTGAGTTGGTCAGCAGGCACGCACAGTGTGTCGCTGTGACGGCGGGTGTTGACCTCGACACACCAGTCCCGCGCGGCCCGGTTCGCTGCGTGCACATCCAGCTGCACGTCGTCACGACCAGCAGCGATCTTGGCTTCGGTCCACAACGGCTGCGCCAGATCCGACTGCGCGTACCCGCAGAGGTTCTCCACGATCCCTTTCGATTCCGGATCGGCGCCGTGACAGAAGTCCGGGGAAAACCCGTAGTGGGTGGCAAACCGCACATACGTGGGGGTGGGTACGACGACGTTGGCGACGACTCCACCTTTGAGGCAACCCATCCGATCAGCGAGTACCTTGTTGGGCACTCCACCGATCTCTTCTAACGCTTCGGCGATGAATCCGAGTGTGGTGATGGATGTTTCGTTGGTGGCGAACCGAACGAACCGCCACCGCGAGAACGCCAACACCGCGCAGAACATGTGCAGCCCGCCGATAGCGGCCCAATCGATGACCAGGTAGTCACCCGGAGCCCACACCGCCGGGCGGCGGCCACGATGATGATCACGGCGCCACTGTGTTTTCTCCTGGGCGACGAGACGACGGAAGTTGCGGGCCGAGCCCTCATAGCCCGCGGCACGTGCTACCGGCAGCAGTCGCTTGGCGGTGATCCGGCCGTGTGACCGCTCGACTCGCTCAGCGACCAACTCGGCGACCGCATCGTAGTTGCGGGCCCGTTCCTTGCGGTCGGGTGGTTGATCGTCGGCCTCGAACCGGTCGACCACACGCTTGACGGTCTTGTGGGTGGTGCCGCACACCTCGGCTGCGGCGCGATAGCTTCCGAGTTCTCGGTAAGCAGAAATGATGTCCATACGGTCCTTCGCAGACTTCAATGGAACTCCCAGGCGGTGATGGTGATCGGTTGGCACCTTCACCGTCATCGCCTGGGCCCTCAGTTCCGGGTCGACACGACGAACACAGGGTGGGGACTTTTATCTGGCCACCAGCGGGGACCTCGACCTGGCCACCAATGGGGACTTTCTCATGGCCATGGACATTCGCGATTGTTGCTGCGCGAGCAATGCTGATGCGGTCAGCTTCAGCGCGCTGGTTCACAGTGCTGGTCGCCTGCTTCGCGGTAGCCGATCTGATCAAGATGGGCGTGGTCAATGACGCACTGGTGTCCCTGATCGACGCGCGTGCGGTTCGCGTAGCGGCACAGATCTTCACCATCGCCGCGGCCCTGGTGGCCGCGGCGGCCGTCCGGGACGCGCGCACAGCATGGGCAGGCCGTTCGGTCCGACGTACTAGACGAATCATCTTGCGCGCACTTGCCGTATGGCTGGCCACGTCGGCTGTGCTGATCGTCCTTGACGCAGCAGCGGGTGATCGCGAGCTGCCAATCGAGGCAGCAAGCCCAGGGTGGTCGATTGCCTATTTCGTCGTGTACGCCGGGGCCATCGTGCTTGGCGACGGGTACGCGCTCGCGCACGTGATACTGGCGTTGCGGTCCCACGATCGCAACGAACGGCCCCCGGCCGCGATTATCGCGACGGGAATCGGGATCTTCGTTACCACGGGACTGAACTCCCTGAGCCTGTTGTGGTACGCCGTTGCTCACGCGACGGGGACAATCGGTACTGGCATGTCCCCCGTGAACCGGTCCGGTCTGTTTTAGAGTCCTGATTGCCCTGTTGAGGGCAGAGAAGGGACGATGAGGATCATGGCAGGACGCAAGCGCCACTCGGCAGAGGACATTGTGCGCAAGTTGCGCCGGGCTGACGAGTTGGCGGCGCAGGGCAAGACCGGCGAGGAGATCGCCGCCGACCTCGAGGTGTCGGCAGCGACGTTGTACAACTGGCGCCGCCAGTACGGCGGCATGGACGGTGACGCGGCCAAGGAGCTCAAGGAGCTGCGTGAGCAGAACGGCCGGCTCAAGCGGCTGCTCGCCGATGCCGAGTTGGAGAAGGACGCGCTACGGGAGATCGCCAAGGGAAAATTCTGAGCCCAACCGCCAAACGCGCCGCCATCGACATGCTCAAAGACGTGATGAACATGTCAGAACGCAAGGCGTGCAAGGTTGTTGGGCTTGCTCGTTCAGCGTATCGTCAACTGCCGCAAGCGCACACCCCGGCTGACCCGGATGCTGGCCTGCGCCAGCAGCTACGAACCTACGCCCGTCAGAACCCACGCCACGGGTTCCGTCGGGCGTGGGCCTGGCTGCGTTTCGACGAAGGCGACACCGTGAACAAGAAGAAGGTCCACCGGCTGTGGAAGGAAGAAGGATTGCAGGTGCGCCGGGCGCCGCGGCGTAAACGGGCCGGCCAGTCGTCGGTGCCGATTGTCACCGCGGACGCACCGAAAGTGGTGTGGGCATTGGACTTTCAGTTCGACTCCACTGTCGACGGACACAAGATCAAGATCGCGTCCATGGTCGATGAACACACCCGGATGTCGCTGCTCAACATTGTGGATCGCTCGATCGCCGCCGACCGGTTGATCGAGGAGTTGAAGAAGACCTTCGCGATCTGGGGTGGCCCACCGAAGGTGCTGCGCATGGACAACGGCCCTGAGTTCATCTCTGAGGCCCTCCAGACGTTCTGTGCAGGGTCGGTGGGGATCTCCTACATTCCGCCTGGCACGCCGTGGAACAACGGGTTCATCGAGTCGTTCAACAACCGGTTGCGCGACGAGTGTTTGAACCGCAACTGCTGGCCCACCCTGTTGGAGGCCCGCGTGGTCATCGAAGACTTCAAAGACGACCACAACCACCGACACCGCCACTCAGCGCTGGGCTACAAGACCCCGGCCGAGTACGCTGCCCGATGCACCCACCAGCACCACCCCGTGGGCTGCGAGATCGACTGACCGACCGCAAGTAAGAACTGGCTCTAGGACCGACTGGACCGGTTATCGGGGACCTGCCAGTACCGCTGAGCGTTTGCAACGGGACAGCAATGGCAACGTGTTTGCCTACTTCACACTTGGTATGACGGCGATCGCGCTGGCCGGTTTGGTGAACTGGTCGGCGCGACAACGGCCTACCGATTCCGATCTCGCCTCAGCGTTACGAGGGCTGCCGATCCTCTGGCAGCATCTGGTCGAGCGAGTTCCTTCCGTGCGGTTAGACCCAGCTGTTCCGCTCGATCGCGATGAGGCGACAGTCCGGATGATTACCGAGTGCATCGACGCTCTTGTGTTCCTCCACGGCAAAGGCGGCGACGACCTGAACCAGAACGACGTCGCCACAACGCCGGCGGAAGTGCTTCGACTCGCGCGGCAGGTAGACCCTATGACGGATCGTCAGACGGATGTGCCCGCCCGCGAAGTTTCAGGTTTTCCGGCCCGCTCTTAACAAGGGCCTCCAGCAAGAGCATTTCTGAGTCCATGGTGGGGTCAGCCCCGCGGAACCACTCCTGCGGCAGTTCGAGATGCTCGGCAAAACGCGCGATAGCTTCCTCGGGAAGGTCGCCGCCGTCCAGGGAGCTATCACTAGCCCCGGTCAGCTCGCGCACCTCCACGGGCGACAGTCGGAACACGCTCATCGCGCACTTCACGCGGTCAGCTGGCGTCATCATCGTCCGGGTCCCCACTTTCTTGTTGTGCATCGCTGGTTCGCTCCTCTGAACGAGTAGAGGGTATCAACCGTGAATAGAGCTCTCTACGCTCGACGTTCGCGGCAGTTCGTGCCGGCGTCTCATCGTCGGGGGGCTGTGCCATAAAGGCCTCCACGGCTTGCGCCACTCTCGCTGCCGGTACCCCTTCGCCGGAGTTCGAGGACAACATGGCGGAAACCACTCTGCCTACCAACGGCGACAGCGCGGAACGCAGTTCTGCAACGGCGGAGGTCAATGGACCGCCGTTCCGCTCGTAGTGAGCTGCGGCCGCGGCTATAGAGTTCGTGGCCTCTACAAGTGCGGTCAGCGTCCCGACGGCCACCTGAAGGTCTCCCCGGGCAACCGATGCCCTGCGTCCGGCGTCATCCCCAAGTTCATCAGCAAGAGGTTCCCCACCTGCGTAAACACTTCGGGCGCTACCCTCTGGCCACCGCAAGATGTGGTCAAGCTTCTTGAATGTAGGCGCCCGCAGGGGTGGCGTGTGACCGCTCTCGATACGCACCATTGTCGGCTCTGACGGGCCGCCCCCCGCGACCACAGCGGCGAGGCTTAGCCCCAGGTCTTTTCGCCGACGGTGTATGACGTCGGCGAAATACTGAGGGTCAGACACGACGCGCGCTACCGAACGTATGGACGCGCTTACATATGCGCGTTATATTAGTGCCGTGGATGCGCCTACTCCCTCTCATGATGGTTCCAGGGTAAGTCTGCGGCGGCCGTGCACTCACGTATGGCGCGGTTTGCAGCCCCATTCAAGACCATCACACAGAAGAGGCTTGGTGTGACCCGCGACCGGGGCGAGGCCCAGATTTGCCGTCTAACCTCGCCCCGGTCTCGAGCGCCTTTTGGATACCCAGCTCGGTTGCCGTAGGAGCGGCAGCGAGCTTGGCGTTCATAGTCTACCGCCGCTGTTGACTGTTGAATGTCGGGTTCGTCGTTCCTGCTGCTGCCGTTCGGACAGCGAGGATGCGACGTGACACATGTTGTGAGCAGTACCCAGGGTCGGCGCGAAGCCGACTCCGCGATTTCCGGGGTACAACTTCTGGGCCGGACATCGTTCGAGTGCGCCGCCCGGCACCCGGGAATGGTGTGCGTCATCGGCTCGGAGGCCAGCCCCGACGCCCTGCTCGGTTCGGAATCCCGTTGTGCGGTGGGTCATTTGCTGGTGCCCACTGGCCCGGAGGATGACCTGAGTGTGTGGCGTCGGGCGTGGCGGGCGTCTCGTCCTGTTTCTTGCGGCGGTGTGTGGTGACGCGGCGCGCGAGCGCGGCGTCGATCGCGCTGGCGGTGATCGTGCCGGTACTTCTGACGGCAGCGCCGTTGGGCGGCGCAGGGACGGCGGCTGCCCGGGTCGACTGCAAGGACGTATTCGTTCTTGCGGTGCCGGGTACGTGGGAGACCAACGCCAAGGCACGCCGCGATGTGGTTCCGGGAATGCTGTCGAAGGTCACCAACCCGGTGCGGGCGGCGGTGGAGCGGGGGACGCCCATCGTTGGTCCTACGGCCGCGCCGGTGCAGATCGGGCAGGAGCCGAACGGCGCGCCGTCGAGTGGCGGTGCGGTGAGTTCACTGGTGGGCGGTCTGCTGGACACGGCAGGGCAGATGTCCTCGCAGTCGAGCCCGACTCTTCCTGACGGGCAGCAGCTTCCGGGAACGACGCTGCCGACGACTGGGGCGTTGCCTACTCTGCAGCCGGCATCGAATGGTGCGTCGGTCAAACCCCGTATTCAGCTGGTCGACGACACCCCGACCACCTCAGCCCCCGCCCCAGACGGTGAGGACAGCGATTCCCTAGCCCCTTCGGGCACTGCGAGCATTGACGGCGGCGCGATCGGCAAAAGCGTTGGCTTTGAGCAGATCCCGTATGTGGCACAGGTGGGCGGCCCGATCGCTGGTGTGGTGAAGAACGACCCGCTGACGTTGGGACAGTCACGGGCTAACGGGACCGCCGCCCTCAAAGCACGCTTGACCGAACTGAGTAAAGCCTGCCCGTCGGCGAAGTTCGCTGGTCTGGGCTACTCGCAGGGATCGCTGGTGCTCGGGGACGTGTTCTCGGACATTGGCAACGGGCGTGGGCCTGTCGAAGCTGATCGCATTCTCGCTGGCGGGTTGCTCTCGGACCCGGCGCGGACGCCGACCACGGCGAACCTGGACTCAGAGGCCCCGGCGCCGACACCGCAGGTGTTGCCAGGGTCGGAGACCTTCGTCGGGCCGAACGTCGCCGGCCAGGGCGCGGTGGGTGCCCGCCCGGACGGATTCGGCACGCTGGCCGACCGGGTGACGTCGTTCTGCGCCGAGGGCGATGCGATCTGCGCGCTGACCGGTAAGAGCAAAGCGATTCAGGCGGTGGTGCCGCTGCTGAACCTACGCAGCCAGGACATCGGACCGTATGTGTCGGGCCGAGTGAAAACCTTGCTGACCAACGTCGCCTCGGCCAACCCCGAGGACATCAACCGGGCTGTGGTGTCGGTGATCAACGCCGCCACGCAGATCGGTGTGGCCGGCGCGACCAACCCCTATGCAATCCCGCTGGCACTGGCGCGGGTGGTGTTCGCATCGTCGATGCTCGATGACATCGGCCGCGTCGTGAAGATGCCCGAGTACGACGCCTTCCTGTCGCTGGTCAAGCCGGATGAGCTTGCGACACAGGTGGTTCAGGTGGCCAGCTACAGCCTTCTTGGTGTGCATCAGGCGTATGACCGCCGGCCGGTCAACGCCCAGGGTGACACCGCCACCGTCTTCTTGGCCAAGTGGCTACTCGGCCGGATCGAGGCGTCATGAGCTGACGACGCGCAGCGGCGACTGCGCCCGGCGGACGGCGATGTATGGGAGTGCATCACCGACCAGCACAGGGCGCGGCCACCGAGGTCACTGCCTGACTCACCGAGCCAGGCGCAGGTTAGTCCATCAGCTGGGGAGCAGTGAACATGAACAAGGCGACGATCGCCACGGTACTGGGAGCGGTGTTCCTGGTGCCTGTGCTGATCGTCGTCTTTTTCGTTGCCGCGAGCTACAACGCCCCCACCGAGGAAGACTCCTCGGGCGGATACTCTCAGGCCGGGTTGAAGACCGGAACGGTGCCGCCCGAGTTCGAACCGTGGGTGATCAAGGCGGGCAAGCGATGCCCGGAAATCTCCGCCCCGGTGATCGCCGCGCAGATCGAGGTGGAGTCCGGGTGGAACCCGCGGGCGGTCAGCCCGGCAGGCGCACAGGGACTCTCACAGTTCATGCCCTACACGTGGCCGTCGTATGCCGTCGATGCCAACGGCAACGGCACCGCCTCACCGTTCGATCCTCCGGACGCGATCATGGCCCAAGCCAAATTCGATTGCGACACAGTCGCGCAGGCGAAAAAGGACCTGGCCTCGGGCCGGATCAAGGGCGATCTGCTCGACATCGTGCTCAACGCCTACAACTGCGGCTACGGCTGCGTGCTGGCAAACGGCGGACCGAACATCACCAACGGCGAGACCGAAGGCTACGCCCCCGCCGTGAAGCAGCGGATCCGGTTCGCGACGGTGACCGGGCTGTTGCGGAGTTCGGTCGTGCGGGCGGCGGATTCGGCGCGGTTGGCGGCGTGGTCGGCGTCGCGGTCGGCGGCTACGGCTTTGCCGAGGGCAGTGTGTGCGCGGTCGATCGCGCGGCGGTGCCGGCCTTCGCTGTGATGGCCGACCTTGACCGGCTCCCCGCCTGGGGGCAGTGCGGCCGTTGCGCGCTGCTCGGCGTTCCATGCGGCCTCGGCGTCGGCGGCGCGGCGGTCGGCTTTGTTCTCGAGTGCGGCGACCCGCTCGGCCTGACGCGCGGCGCGGTCGGCTTCGGCCTCGGCGGGGTCGCGGTGGGTGCGGTCGATCTCGACGGTGACGGTGTGGCCGGCCTCCTCGAGAGCGCGGGCGGCGCGGCTGATCTTGTGTTCGTTGGGCTGGCGGTCACGGCTGGACTGAATGCCCATCAGTCCGAGCGAACGAAACCAGCGAAACCCGTTCGCCTTCAACAGTTCGTAGGTGCCGCCACCTCGGACCATGCCGTCGGCGAGGGTGCCGTCGGCGGCGGTGTGGGTGATCGTGATTTCGGTCATGGGTTGGGGTCCTCTCCTGGTGGTGGGTGTGGGTGGTCAGCGGTGCAGGGCGAAGTCATGGACTTTCACCTGTCGGGGGGCGTCGATGCCGTCCAGGTCGGGCAGGGTCGCGGTGCGGTGTCCGGCGGCGTGACGGCCGGTGAGGGTGAAACCGTGCTCACCGGGGGAGACCATGGCGAGGTACCAGCTGGTACCCATCGGGCTACCGAGCAGGCCGGGCACGTACTTGGTGCGTGAGGCGCCGGTGTGGGCGTTGACGGTGGTCACCTCGGTTGCCCACGTCACCGACACGAGCGCGAACAGCGGGCCGTCGAGGTCAGTGACCGGCTCACTGGTGCCGGCGGTGAGTAGTTCGACCGGGGTCCCGGGGTCGGGGTGCCCGGGAAAGGCGTCGACGCGTCCGATGATGCGGGCGCGGGTGCCGTCGCTGAGGGTCGTGGGGATGGTGGTCAGTGCGGCGCGGCTGGTGGTCATGATGTGCTCCTTCGAGTCTGGGGTGAGGTGGGTCGGTCAGTGGGCGTGGAGGTCGCGGCGGGCGGCGGCGCGGTCCTGGCGGTTGGCCTGGCGCTTGGCGGCGCGGATGGTGTGGCGGTTCTGGTGGGTGCGGCTGGTGTTGGTGAAGACGTCGCGCTGGGTGCCGTTGCGGGTCGGGCGTGCCATCGTGGGTTCCTCCTGCGGCCGGGTGGTTTGTTTGACACCTGCCATCTCGTCGCCGGCGGGAGGTCGGTGCAAGGGTGTTCACAGCGAAAAAGTCATCCGGGGCGCAGCCCTGCAAACCCGTAGGGCGGATTAGTTTTTCGCGGCCCTTGTCGCCGGGCCGACCAGAGGTACGAGAATGGAAGGGGGCAACAAACCCCTGCCCGTGCGGCGCAGCCGCACACCCCTCGTTCCGGGACGCAGTCCCGGTCCTGTCAGAGTGGCGGCGCAGCCGACAGAGAAGGTGCCGCACAGCCGTACTGCCAGCAGTCAGGCTCGACGCGACCACACCGGACGCACGTGGCAGGGAAGGTGATTGTGCGGGAGCGACGCGGGTCCGGGAGGGCTTGGTGTCGCGGCAGCACTAGTAGTTGTTCTTGTCGTATCGTTTGCGACCATGCCGAACAAACCGAACATGGATAAGCTGATCAACCAATTTCAACAACAAATGGACGACTTATACGTCCACGCTGATGTCGCGCTCTACCTGTGGGATGACCGTAAAAAGATGAAAGCAGCCGGGTTTGAAACAACATTGGAAACAAAGCACCTAGAACTGATAGATGAGAGCTCATTGGTCCAAGCTGTGGTGGCCTGGCAACTATTCGCCTCACGCTGGATCACCGACGCGCTAGTGCACGACACGTCAGTTCTCGCGAGCGAGCTGGCCAAACACGATCGGGCGGAGCTGTCGATCGCGCGAGGAGTCCGGGTATATCCGCAGGTGAAGGAGCTAGCAGCCCATAGTTCACGCGAGACTATCGCCCGGTTTCTGGAAAAGGATGCAAAGTTCTTGACGGTGAACTACGAGAAACACTGGCTTCGCTATTCAGATATTCTCGCTCCGACATTTCGGGATAGAGTCAAGAGGTTGAAGCACCACGAGCACTATCTCATCATCCTACTCACGGCGAAACTGCGGAACGCTTCTGCACACCGATCACCTAGCGCTCTAGCGGAATTGAAATCGGTATTGATCGACCCAGACTTGGGCCGCTTCGATAAGCGCCACAAGGTGGCGTTGGGCAAAAGTACAGGGGTTACCGCGCAAGGAATCGGCCACTACCTGGCATCGGAGATGGCGAATCCCTATGGAGGGTCGAACACTCGACTGCATAGGCACGGGCAGGGGAGGGAGCAAGCCGCCGCCCCGCGTAGCGGGGCGGCATGCTCGGGCGCCTAGGCCGTGCCGTAGATGGGTGTGGTGGTGAGGATGAGGCATTCTCGGTTGTCGTCGTCGGCGACGATGATGGCGTGGCTGTTGGTGAGGAGTTCGGCGAGTCCGAGTGCCCATTCCGACATTTTGAGGTCGAGCATGTTGGCGATGTCGATGAGTGCCGGCGGGTTGTCGGTGCTGGCGCTGTCGAGGACGTTGGTGGCGCGGATGATCTCGCGGGCTGCCGGGGTGACGTCGATGTTGGTGATGGTCCAGGCCATGGTGACTCCTTCGATTGGGTTCGCGGGGTTGCGAACGTCGGAGTTGGTGGGACCGGCCGGGGTGGACTGTCAACCCATAGGACCCGTGTGCGCCAGAGGCCAGTTCGGTTGCGAGCGTAGCGAGTACGGGTTACCGGGCTGGTCGGAGCGTGTGGGCGAAGCGTAGCGGAGAACACACGGCAGCGTGCGGGTGTGGGTTGACGGGTCGGGTCCCGGGTCGGTCACGCTTGGTCGACGTGCGCGCTGCTGTGGTGACCACCCACCTGAGTAGGGCTTTTGACTCCCGGTGGTGGCCGGTGCGGAGCGCAGCGGAGTCGCCGGCCACCACCGATGATGCTGTGCGGCCGCCAGGCCGGTCCGCTGTGCCTCCCGGCTGGGGCCGCCGGCCGGGCGGCCCCGGTGCTCGGGTTAGGCGGCGTCCTCGGTGACGGTGTCGGGGTCGAGTGCTGCGGCGATCTGGCGGGCGGTGGTCAGGACGCGGGCGGCGGTGTCGGCGATGACGTCGGTGTTGCCTTCGGACCATCCGGCGATGTAGCCGATGCTGAAGTCGCTGGTGTCGACTCCGAGCATTCCGGCGGCGACGTAGGCGACGGATTCGGCTTCGACTTCGCAGCGGCCGCGGTGGGCGATGTAGTCGGCGGTGTCGATGTCGGCGTGCATGAGGGCGTGGGCGGTCTCGTGTAGCACGGTCTTGGCGGCCTGGGCATCGGTGAGGTCGGCGGCGATGACGATACGGCGGGTTCCGTCGGTGGTGGTGTACCCGTTCGTGCCGGTCTCGGGGATCTGTTCGCGGTTGACGGTCCAGCCCTGGGCGGTGATGTAGTCGACGGTTCGGCTGTAGATGTCGGCGGGGTCGTCACCGATGAGGGTATGGGCCGGGCTGGCAAGGTCGACCCAGACTCGGGCCTTGGGGTTCTTTGTGCGCATCCAGTCGGCGACCTCGGTGATGGGGTCGGTCTGGGCGATGTCGAACACGGACAGGATCGGGTAGGTGGCGATCTTGCGTTCGGTGTCGTCGCCGGTCTCGGGGTCGGTGTCGGTGATCTTGCGGGAACTGAAACCGCGGATCGGTGCTTTGCGTGACACCTGCCATCTCGTCGCCGGCGGGAGGCCGGTGCAAGGGTGTTCACAGCGACAAAAGTTGTCCGGGGCGTAGCCCTGAAACCCGTAGGGCGGGACAGTTTTTCGCGGCCCTTGTCGCCGTGCCGACCAGAGGTACGAGACTGGTGGGGGTCAGCAAAGCAACCCCGATCCGGTTGGGGTGGCGGCGTAGCCGCTTCCGATCAGGTGGCGGCGCAGCCGCCAGAGGCAGCACCGTCGGTGCTCGCACCGGTTACCGTGACGGTTGTGGGTAGCCCAGCTGACGAATCGCTCGACGTCGACGACGACGAGTATCCGTTGTGCTCGTTCTGCGGTCGCGAGAAGCCGGTGTGGCTGCACGACTTGGACCCGGACAAGACGAGGTTCCGCAAGTACGGCAAGGGCCACACCCTGAGTACCTGGTGGGCGCTGTGTCAGGTGTGTGAGGACGCGTATCAGTCCGGGGACGAGGACCGGGCGGTGGGACGCATGATGGTCCTCGACAGCGAGTGGAACATCGACTGGCACATGGCCGAACGCACCGGGACCACCTTCGATCTTGTGGAGAGCGTTCGCAAGCCGTTGCGGGTGTTCCGTGCGGCCGATCGTGGTCGGCGCCGCATTCGCAGGCGCGCGGACACCGATGACTCGTGACGGCCGAGACGTCGAGCCGGGGCCGCCGTGGTGGCGACCCCGACCCGCTGCCCGGTCAGGCGATCCAGCGTCCTGGGGTGATGTGGCCTTCGAGTCCGCCGAGCTTGGCGGCGAAGGCGGCCGCATCGGCGAGGATGGGCCAGGGCTCGGTGAGTACCCGCTGCCAGCTGGCCCAGTCGGTGTCGTCGCCGGTGATGGCGGCGGCCAGGTCGGGGTGGCGGCTCTCGGCGATCATCGTGGCGAGCTCGCGGGCTGCCCCGGCCCGGCGGGCCGTGGTTCGGCCGGCGGCGATGAGGTGCAGGCCGGCGTCGTGGATGGGATCGGCGGTCTCGGGGTTGGTGGCGACGAGGTCGGCGGCGGCCCAGAGCAGATCGGCGACGCTGCCGACGGCGGCAGCGGTGTCGACGGTGTGAGCGATGTAATCCATGAGGAAGTCCCTTCGTTGTGGTCCGGCCGGTGTGGCGGACGTCGAGAGACCTGGGGGACCGGCGGGGGTGGGCTGTCAACCCCGAAGAGGCAGGCGCGCCGGAAGCCACTTTCGGTTGCGAGCCCAGCGAGCGCGGGTTACCGAAAGTGGTTGGAGCGCACGGGCGCAGCGCAGCGGAGAACGGGCGGTAGCCGCATGGTGTGGGTTGACAGCTCGGGGGTCCCCGTCGGTCACACTTGGTCGACGTGCGCGCGCAAATAGGTGACCACCCACCTGACTGGGACTCTTCCCGGGTCGGGGGCGCAGCGCAGCGGAGCCACCGGGCCGGGACAATGCTGTGCGGCCGTCAGGTCGCTCCGCTGTGCCCCTCGGGCTGGTCGGTCAGCCGGTGCTCGTGCGGCAGGTTCGGCATTCCCACCGCTGGTTGATGAGGGCACACTTGCGGCGTTCCTCGCACAGCCAGCAGGTCTGTCCGGGCTTCTCCTGCTGACCGGTCTGGATCGCGACGTGTTGCTCGGCGGCGGCGTCGATGCGTAGCTGTTCCTGTGCGCGGTAGGCCAGGGCGACGTCGTGGTCGCGGGCAGTTTGGGCGTCGGCGGTCATCGGTTCTCCGCCGGGGTTGTGGCGCAGGAAGGTTCCGAAGTCGCGGCGGCACTGTCCGCACGGGTGGCCTTGGGTGTCGGTGAGGTTCGCGCAGCCGGGGAGGGCGCAGCGGGAGAACAGTTCACCGGTGATGGTCACGATGGTTCCTCGAGGTGGCGGGTGTGAGCGGGGCCGGGGCGGTGGGCCGCGACCGTGAGAGGTCGCGGCCCACCGCACAGCGGGTCTAGTCGAGTGGCACGTCGGCTGCCTGCTTGTCACCGGCGATGACCTGCTCGACGTCGGAGAGGGTGTAGCCGGTCACCTCGACGAGGAAGTGCAGGTAGTCGGCGCGGGCGTCGACGTAGCTGCCGGGGTAGTGGCGGTCACCGGCGTTGCGCCAGGCGTCTTTCCACATATGCGCTTCCCGCGATGCCAGGGCGATTCCGAGTCCGATGATCTGGGCGCGGTCGGCGGTGGTGGCCTGCTCGATCAGGTCGGCGGGGTCGCCGCCGAGGATCGTGGCCGCGATCTCGGCGGCGTTGCCCTGCATGCTGTTCGCGCCGAACATGTCGTGATGGGCGCGCATCGAGGTCGCGAGGAACTTCGCGACCGTCGGGGCGCTGCCCTTCGGGAGGGTCTTACGGGTCAGCCACGCGGTCAGCTTCTCGATCCGCACCTCGCGGGCGGTGAGGCTGGCGGCGTTGAGGACCCGCACCCGGCGGCGTTCCTGCTTGCGGGCTTCCTTCTCGTCGTCGCTGAGGTCGGCGGTGGCCGTGGCGCTGCTCGGGGTGTCGTAGCTGTAGGGGCGCTCGGTGAATCCGAGGTCGTCGTTGCGCAGGACGTACCAGGTGGTTTCGATCTCGCGGGTGACGTTGCGGGTGAGGGTGCGCGGGTCGTGCAATCCCTCGGACGGTTCGGCGTCGTCGTCGAACACGTCGTCCAGAGACCAGTCGATGGTGTCCTCGGCGACCGCGTTGCCCTCGGCGTCGGTCCACGATTCGGTCTCGTCGGCCCACACGTAGGCCACGCGGTGATCGACCGGCACGTCCTCGATGGTCGCCGCCTTACCGTCGGCGGTCAGCAGACGGTCGAGCTTGTGGGCCTCGTTGTAGAGGGGCTGGCGGGTCACAGCCGCGATCCCTTCGGCGGCGTAGGCGGCGACCTGGGACAGCAACTCGGCCCGTTCGTCGGCATTGTCGGCCAACTGCTTGGCCTGGTGCTCGAACCGTCCGCTTCGCGCGGCGTTGAGGAGCCACTGTTGCGCCTCGGGATCGTGGTCGTAGGCCGCCAGCGTCGCGGACTGCTCCAACGTCAACCCTGCGCCCTGGTCGAGCAGCTCCAGGGCGGTCGCGGACTTTGCGACCGCCAGGGTGGCGTCTACGTCCTTCTTCTTGGTGCGGGTGGCCTTGGCGATCTTGGTCGCCGACATCCCGGCAAGCGCGAGTTGTTCGATCGCGGCCACGCGGTCACGGTTGCGGAGTCCTTCGCGCTGGAAGCTGGCCAGCTGCTCCACAATCCGGTCGATGGTCAACGCCTTGTCGTCGGCGTCGGTCGCGACCGGCACGACGTAGACCGGGACGCTGGCGAGCGCGTTCTTACGCGCGGCCAGGGTCCGGCGCTGCCCGTCGCGCACCCGGACCTCGCCGTCGACCTCGACAGCGAGGATCGGCTGGCGCACGCCGTCGCGGATCGAATCGACGAACTCGGAGGTCAGGGTGGCCTCGGCCTCGGTGCGAATGTTGGTGTCGATGACCAGATCGGCCGGGTTGAGGTGGCGTAGCTCGCCCGTCGCGGTGACGGTCTCGGTGGTGGTGTTGTGTGTCATGGGGTTTCTCCCTTACTGTGGTGGGTGAGACCCCGGCCAGCTGAACCCTGGCCGGGTTTTCTATTGCCCGCGTGCCGGATTGCGACGCGGAGGTCTTTTCTAGAGGTCGCCGAACTCTTCCCAGTGGGCGATCGCGTCGGCGGCGGCGACGGCGGGGTCCAGGTCGTCGTTGTAGGCGTCTTTCCAGCCGAAATCGGGCAGGTCGCGGTGGCTGAATCCGTTGGTGCGCTGCCGGATGACGCGGTCAACTCCGTACATCCACACGGCGAACTCCCGGTCACCGTCGGCCTCGGTGATCCGATTCGGCTCGTGCGCGGCGATCTGGTCGGCGAAGGCCTCGACCTTGGCGGGGTCCTTGGTGGCGATCCAGGCGTTCATGTTCTGTGTCCTTTCGGCTGGTCAGTGGTCTAGTCGCGGGTGAAGGTGCGGCCTGCGCCGAGCTGGTCGATGCCGCAGCATTCGCAGAGCCAGTAACCGGGCGGGTCGATGTCCTCGGCCTGGGTCAGGTAGCCGTGATCGGACATGAATGCCACGACCTCGGCGGTGCTCTCGGTGTCGAGGCCGCTCATGTCTCCGTAGGCGACGGCGACGGCGCAGCTGTTGCACAGCTGGTAGGCGATGGTGGTGGCGCTGGTCATGGTGACCCCTCCCGTTGTGAGTGCTGGTTTGCGTTTGCACCGGCCAATCTCTTCGCCGAAGCGAGTGGGCCGCAGGGGTGTTCACAGTGAAAAAGTCATCCGGGCGCAGCCCTGAAACCCGCAGGGCGGATTAGTTTTTCACGGCCCTTGCGGACCGGGAGTGGAGGTAAGAGAATGCGGCGATGCAACGCAAACCGACTCAGCCCGAAGGGCTGCACAGCGCGGCGTAGCCGCTCCGATGAGATGACGGCGCAGCCGGCAAAACAGACCGCAACCCGTCGCGGCCAGGCGACCTCACGTCGCGGACGCCGGCACACCAGACCCACGAGGCGGTCGAGGTGACTGTGCGGGAGCGACGCGGGTCCGGGAGGGATCGGTGTCGCGGTAGCGCTAGGCGGCTTCGAGCTCGTCCGCTTCTACGACTTCCGGTGGCCTTCGGCAGGTAGCACATCGTCCGGTTTCTGACTGAGGTCATCGTCCCAATCGAAAATGGACGTTCCTCCACGCTGCGGGCCTGGAGAAACTGAACTGCGCCCCGTCGAACCGGGTTTCGCCGCCCGTGAACCGCGCCCCGTCGAACGACCCGGGTTTCGCCGCTGAACCTCTGCGCCGGAAGCCCCCGCATCGACTGTTCAGCATGTCTTGAATACATCGGTTCATGTACTATTTGGATATGGGCATAGTGGTTGAGGCGCAGCGCGACGCGTTGACGAGGTTTGGCTACGCACTATCCGATTCGACGCGCACGCAGGTGTTGGTGCGGTTGCGCCATGGTGGGGCCTATCCGGCGGACTTGGCTGAGTCGATTGGGGTGTCGCGGCAGGTGTTGTCGAATCATCTGGCCTGCCTGCGGGGGTGCGGTCTGGTGGTTGCGGTACCTGAGGGCCGACGGAGCCGGTATGAACTGGCTGACAGCCGGATTGGTCACGCGCTCGACGATCTACTCGGGCTGGTACTTGCGTTGGATGATCCGTGCTGCTCCGAGGAGGCTCGCGATGGCTCGCATTAGTGAGGCAGCCCGTGACCTCTACCGGGCAGAGATGGCAGCGGCAGCTGTCACTGAGGTGGCCGAGCAGCGGTGGCGCCACCTTGAACGCGCCCACATCGTGTCCCAACCCGACCCGTGGTTGCATACCCAGAATCACATTGCCATGTTCAAGTTCGCTGTGCGACAGCATGATCGGCGCGAAGCGCTCGGCCAGGTGGTGCGCATCATCGTCGCCGCTCCGGGATCGTTGAGCGGACGCTACCCCGAGGGCAATACGGGACGGGTTGCCGCCGGTCTGATGCGCACGATGCCGATTCCTGGCGATATCGCTTCTGCGTTGCGGTCGTGAGCAGCCGCAGACACAGCCAGTGCTGAGCTCGCGCTGCGCGGTGGCGGCAGCGGTACCGGGAAATGATGGCTCATTCTGAGGCTCGGGCGGTCTGCTAAAGCAGAGCTGCGAACATGATGCCTGTCCCACCGGCGGTCAACGCGTGGCATATCCACGGGGATCTGAGACGGGAGCGGCTAAGTGTCGCTACAGCGTTTGACATCGGTGGTGCTGGGGCCGCGGTGCGTGGCAGCTGAACCGACCGGGCTGCGCAGTAGATGGTGAGCGCGAGGAAACCGAGCACGAGTAGCAGCGTGACCGACCCCATCCACATGGGGTTCGATGAGGCGCCGTGCAACTGCGCCATGTCGCTGAGGGCGTCGGTTCCCGACGGGCTGCCGTGGTGGGCGGGGGTAGCAGGAGCTGTGGAGGTGGCAGTGTGCCGGCTCATCACCGCATACATCCAGACCATGGAGGCCATCATCACTGCGGTATAGACGTGGAGTAGGCGGTCGTTAGTCCTCCGCACCGCGAAGACGACCGCGGTCACAGTGCCGAGAGCGAAGAGCAGCAGCAGCGGTAGCAGTGGTAGCTGATTGCCTTGTGGCCACGCCATGACGATCATCGCCAGTGACATCAGGAGCATGAGGCAGTGCGTGATCGACAGTCTCAGCTCGCTGCGGCGGGCGGCTAGGGTGCGGATGCTGTCGATGGCGCCCACCGCGAAGAGGGCGGTGACGATCCACCGCAGGAGTAGGTCGTTGATCACCGGGTCCTCGATCCTCACGAGTTAACTACTATGCGCAGTAGTAGCATACGGTTGGTGGGTGAATCAAAGGCGTTGACGGAGGCTGTTACCCCGTCAATCCAGTCGCGACCGCAGCGCGCAATTTCTCTTCGGGTGGTGGCGCCGTTGCTGGTCGGTGGGCTGGTGCTGTTGTTGGCGGTCTATGCCTGGGTGTCCGGCGCCGCTCGCTACGTCGAGAGTGCGGATCCATATCCTGGGGTGGGCACAGCTGTGGCCGATGTGGTGGGCAATTTTGCTGGCTTTGCATTAGCTGCGGTGATGCTCGGGGGACTGGTCTCGATGGTGCTCACGGCCGTGCCTGACTCGCAGAGTTACATCGACGCTGCGGTCTATCCAGTGTTTCGCCGCGTCCGTCGCGCCGCGGGGTGCTCCGTGGTTGTTGCGCTATTCATGGCTTTCACCGCGGCCGCGGACACCACCGGTGTGTCCGTGGGCGCGATGGTCTCGAGCGGCAAGGTCGGTTACGCGTTCAGTGTGAGTTTGCCGGCGCTGGCGTGGCTGGTGGTGGCGACAGCGGGTGTCGTGGTGCTGATCGGTTCGGTGTCGCTGCGGTGGTCGATGCAGGTGGCGCTGGTGGTTCCCGCGGCGGTTTGTGTGCTCGCCCTGCCCGTGGTCGGCAATGCCGCGCAGGGACCTGACCACGATTACACGACCGGCGCGGTCATTGTCTTCGCGGTGAGTTTGGCGTTGTCGGTGGGGCTGCGGTGGGCTGATCGGTACCGGGTTCGTGGTCTGGGGTCGGCGACCATCGACGAGGCGGCCGACCGGCGTGTTGGCTATGTCGTCCTGGGCGCCGATATGTCGGCACTGGCGGGCGCGGTGGCTGTGACGCTGCTGCTGCGGACTCCCGATGTGTGGTCGTCGGCGTTCGGTCGCGCCACGGGGCTGTTGGTGGCTGTACTGACGGTGCTGGTGGTTGCCGACCTTGTGCGCCTGCGCCGGGGCGTGTCGACGTCGGCAACTTCTGTCCTTGCCGCGTCGACCGCACTGGTGGCCGTGGCCTGCTGGGCGGTGATGGACACCAGGGTCGCACCCGGGTTGATTGCCCACCCATTCACGGCCTGGGATGTCTACCTGGGCTATTCCCTTCCTGGCCCGCCCGATGTCGGATCACTGGTCTCGCTGTGGCGAGTTGATCTCGTCGTGGGTGTGGCGGCGGTGGTGGGTGTCGTGAGCTATCTCGTCGCCGCCCGGCGGGAGCGGGCAAGTGGACACCGGTGGCCGATCCGGCGAACGGTGTCGTGGGTCGCGGGGTGCGCTGTGGTGGTGGTGTCCACCAGCTCTGGGCTGAAGGCCTACGGCAACGCGTTGTTCAGCGTGCACATGGCCGAACACACGGGTTTGACCATGATCGCACCCATCCTGCTGGTGGGTGGTGCACCGATCACCTTGCTGTTGAGGGTGCTGCCGACGACCGGAACCACCGGTGGCGCGGCGTGCCGGCGGGCGCTGCTGATCGTGCTCAGCTCGCGGGGCCTGCAGCTGCTGCTCAATCCGATTGCCGCGTTCGCGTTGTTCGTGGGCTCGTCGTATCTGGTGTACTTCACACCGGTGTTCGACGTCCTCGTCCGCTACCACTGGGGGCACGTCGTGATGAGCGTGCTGTTCCTGGCCACCGGCTACCTGTTCTTCTGGGTGACTGTGGGGATCGATCCTGGACCCAAACAGTTACCGTTTCTGGCGCGGCTTGGTCTGCTGTTCGCCGTTATGCCTTTTCACGCCGTCTTTGGTATCGCGCTGATGACCTCCACCACGGTGATCGGGGAGTCCTTCTACAGCCAGTTGCAGCTGCCGTGGAATCCCGATCTCGCGCGCACACAATGGGTGGGCGGTGTGGTGGCTGCGGTCATCAGCGAGATTCCGATGGTGCTGGTTTGCCTGGTGCTGTTGGCGCAGTGGGTGCGAGCCGAACGCCGACCCGATCGGTCCGAATCCGCCGACATCGATGCCGGCACCTCCCACACCGTCGCTGCGATGGTCTCGCAGTTGGCCCAGCCCCAGCCTCTGTCACCCTCAGCGGTCTATACGCGCGAAGTTCTGCAAACGCAGGCTGTTGGAGACGACGAAAAACGATGACAACGCCATTGCGGCCCCGGCGATCAGAGGATTGAGCAATCCAGCGGCAGCCAGCGGCAGCGCGGCGAGGTTGTAGCCGAACGCCCATGCCAGATTGGTGCGCATCGTGCGTCGCGTGGCCGAGGCGAGTTGCAGCGCCAGAGCGACGGTGGTGAGGTCATCGCGCACTAACACGATGTCGGCGGCGCCGATAGCAACATCGGTACCGCGTCCGATCGCAATGCCCAGATCAGCCGATGCGAGTGCGGGCCCGTCGTTGATGCCGTCGCCGACCATCGCCACACCGGCGCCACTACTGCGCACGTTGTCGATGATGGCCACCTTCTCGGCCGGGAGCACCCCGGCGATCACGTCGTCGATGCCGACGTGCTCCGCGGTGCGCTGCGCTGCGCCGGCGTTGTCACCGGTGACCAGGAACGTGCGAATTCCCATGCGGTGCAACTCATCGACCGCCTGGCGGGCAGAGGGTTTGATGCCATCGCGAATGTCGATCAGGCCCCGGACTGCATCATCGGCTGCGACATAGACTGCGGTGCCCCCAGAGCGCTCGATGTCAGCGCGCCGCGCGTCGATCACGGCGGGCACCACGGCGCTACGGGCGATCCATGCCGGGGAACCCACCTGCACCGTCACACCGTCGATCACCCCTCGCACGCCGCTACCAACGTCGGTGACCACCTCGTCGACCGGTGCGGCAAGCGACTGCGGACCGGCCGCGGCAGCGATAGCGGTGGCGATGGGGTGGCTGGTGTGCTGCTCGAGTGTCGCCGCCCAGCCCAGGATCAGCTCGGCACTGTCGTCGTCGACGGTGTACACGCCGGTGACGTGTGGCTGCCCGTTGGTGAGGGTGCCGGTCTTGTCGAAGACCACCACATCGATCGTCCCGGACAGTTCCAACGCGGCGTGTCCCTTGAGGAAGATGCCCAGTTGGGCGCCTCGCCCGGTAGCGATCACCAGCGCCATGGGCATGGCCAGGCCCAGCGCGCACGGACAGGCGATGACCAGCACGGCCACCGCGGCACTCACGGCGTGCTCCCATGACGCCCCGGTGAGCGACCAACCCACGACAGTGGCTGCGGCTAGGGCGATGACACACGGAACGAAGATCGCGGCGATACGGTCGGCGACGCGTTGAGCGCGAGCCTTGGCTGTCTGCGCGCTGTCGACGAGCGCGATCATCTCGGCCAGGCGGGTGTCCTCACCGACTGCGGTGACTTCGACGCGTAGTCGCCCGTCGAGGCACGTCGTGCCCCCGACGGCGGTGGAGCGTTGCTCGGCTGACACCTGAACCGGCGTCGTCTCACCGGTCATGGCGCTGAGGTCCACAGTGGCGGCGCCCTCGATCACCTGCCCATCTGATGGAATGGTCTCTCCCGGCAGCACGATGAGTCGTTGCCCCACTTTGAGTTCCGCGAGGGGTATGAGCATGGTCGTGTCCCCTGCGCACTCGACTCGGGCGTCGGTGGCACGCAGGGCGGCCAGCGCTGTCAGTGCTTGAACGGCCTGTGTCCGGGCACGCGCCTCGTAGTAGCGTCCTGCCAGCACGAAGACGGTGACACCGGCGGCAACTTCGAGGTAGATGGAGTCACTGGAGAAGATTGCTGACCACACCCCCTGGCCTGCGGTCGAGGTCGCCTCGGCCGAGAACATCGAGTACACCGACAGTGCGGTCGCGGCCAGCACTCCCAGCGAGACGAGGGTGTCCATCGTGGCCACGCCGGTCCGCAACGTGCGCACCGCGGTGCGGTAGAAGGGCCACGCGCAGTAGGTCACGACCGGCGCGGCAAGCGCCACCAACACTGCTTGCCAGCCGGGGAAACGAAGGTCGGGGACGACAGCAAGCAGAACGGAGAGGTTGGCCAGGGGCACGAACAGGGCTAGCGCGACGATCAGCCGGGTGAACAGTGCCTTGGCAGTCGCTGAGTCTTCGTTGACGGCAGGGGCCTGCTCGGACAGTTCCGCAGCCGCATACCCTGCTGTGTGCACGGCGTCGATAGCATCGGCGATGTGTGCGTGGGTATCGAGTTCCACGGTGGCTCGCCGAGTGGCGTAGTTGACCGAGGCGCGCACGCCGTCGAGTTTGTTGAGTTTGCGTTCCACCCGAGCTGCGCACGCACCGCAGGTCATTCCGCTCACATCGAGTTGGATGCGGCGTGTCGGGTGCGTGTCGTCAACGAGGTCGGTCACGGGTGGGCGCTTTCAGTAGGCGGTGAGGGCGCGGCACCGCAGGAGATGCGAGAGCCCCCGGTGGGGCAGTGGCAGCAGGGCTGAGGCAACCAGGCTTCGGCTACTAAGCAGGGTAGTTTGTTCTAGACTGGCAGCAAATACGAGGCAATCAGGCAGGCGACGGTGACTCAGTTGGGTTCGTTGGAACGCGCGGTGATGGACGTGCTGTGGGGCGCTTCGGCGGCGATGAGTGTGCACGACATCGTCGATGCGCTGGCCGACCGCGACTTGGCGTACACGACGGTGTTGACCGTGGTCACCAATCTGCACAAGAAGGGCTTCGCCGGTCGCGAGAAGATCAGCCGCGCCTATCGGTACTTCCCGTTGCAGTCGCGGGAGGAGGCGACGTCGCAGACACTGCGGCAGGTGCTCGACGCCAGCGGCGATTCGACGGCGGTCTTGATGCACTTCGCCCGGATGGTCACTCCCGAGGAGCGCGCGGTCCTCAGCGAACACCTGTCCCGGACGCGGACGGATCGTCCGAGGAAGCGCTGAGAGTGTGAGCGTCGCATTGGCCCACCTGGTGGGCGCGGCCGTGCTGGGCGTGTTGGGTCCCTACGTTCTCGACCGACTGCCCCAACGATGGTCACCGCGGGTACTGATCACCGCATGGGTCAGCAGTATCGCCACGGCGGTAGGATTGTTGTTTCTATCGGCGCTGTCGGCGTTGTGGCCGGACCCGCCGCCGGCCGAACGCTTCGTTGACACCCTGGCTCGGTGCGCGGGAGCTGTCCTGCACGCGGTGCGCGACGATTTCAGCCAGGTGTACGGCATTGCCGTCGCCGTGGTGCTGACCGCCGTGGTAGCTCGCACCGCGATGTCGTGCGCTCGTCACACCCGCGATGTGCATCGCGTGCACCGTCTTCATCGCGACGTCGTTGCTGTGGTGGGCAGTACCGAACCCGACACCCCCGACGTGCTCTGGATCGATCACCCCCGCCCCATGGCGTACTGCGTCGGTGGTCGCAGTGGCTTCGTCGTGGCAACAAGTGCGCTGCGCACAGACGTGCCTGCCGAGGCGCGGGCCGCAGTACTAGCGCACGAGTTCGCCCATCTGAGGTCCCGGCACGACCGCGTTCTGGCGGTCTGCGATGTGATGGCACGTGCTCTGCCCTTTGTGCCGCTGTTTCGCCGGGCGCCGGCGGCAGTCGCGACCTTGATCGAAGCAGATGCCGACATGTCGGCTGCTCGGGTCACCAGCACAGCTGCCGTGCGCAGCGCACTCGCGCATGTGACCAGTCAGGGCGTAGGCCCCGAGACCCCCATGCCACGCTCGACGCGCTACCGATTGCTGATGCTCGAGAACGGCGCGATCGAGCCAACGAAATCGACCTACGCTGCGGCGAGCGTGCTGCCCCTTCTGGGTGCTGCGCTGTGTACGGCTGCGGCACTTCCGGTGTTGTCAGTTCTCGTACATGGACTCACCGCGTAAGTCCCGGTCACGCCGTATTCGCTCGACAGGCGCTGCTGCTGCTCGACACCCACGAGCGTCGCGTCAGTCTGCGCCACCGAGCGGCGGCCGTTGACCGGTGCTCGTCTCAGCGTGTCGATCGCACCCCGCGCGTGCCTTCGCTAGAGATACACCCAAGCCGGTCGTGTTATCGCGGCACCCTGCGTGATCGGTACCTAGTGCATGGCGCGGTGCTGCGCAGCGCCACCTGGGCCCTAGGCCGAGGACCGTTACCCCTGGTGCACCAGCTGATGGTGGTCTCGGTCAGGCCCGGTGATCTTGGGAAGCCCTGGTGGCTGCGGGTCTCGCCGCCGCGGCGGTGCGACGGGTTTCTCTGCCGCCGGGGATGGTGGTGAGTTTCTTCGCCTACGGTCGCACCGCACGGCCTCGTGCTGGCCGCATCGCGCGGGCCGCGACCGCGGCCGCACCGCGGGCCACACACGTTGCCGCGGTCGCCGCGATCAGCCACAGCAGCAGGGGAGTGCCCTGAGCGAGGACAGAACCTGCGAGCAGGGTCAGTGCGAATGTCATCACGGCGGTGTAGCCGACTGCGAGGATGGCGAACCATCGCGGAACGGTCAGCGGGCGCCGCGTTCGCGGGACGGGGGCCTGGTCGAGGGCCGGGTAGGGGTAGTTGCTCACGGTCGGCTCTCCGGGTCGGGATCTGTAGATGCTTCGTGGTCTCCGGTGGTCAACGGCGCACGACGAGCTTCTTCGGCCGCCTCGCTGGGTTGACCGTGCTGTGTGCCGACGTGGGCTTCGGCGCGCATCCGCTCCACCATGTGCGGGTAGTGCAGTTCGAACGCCGGACGCTCCGACCGGATGCGGGGGAGTTCGGTGAAGTTGTGGCGCGGCGGTGGGCAGCTGGTGGCCCACTCCAGGGAGTTGCCGAAGCCCCATGGATCGTCGACGGTGACGACCTCGCCGTAGCGGTAGCTGCGGAAGACGTTCCACAGGAACGGCAGTGTCGAGACGCCAAGGACGAACGCTCCGGCGGTGGAGATGATGTTGAGCGTGGTGAAGCCGTCTGAGGGCAGGTAGTCGGCGTATCGGCGGGGCATGCCTTCGGCTCCGAGCCAGTGCTGCACCAAGAAGGTGAGGTGGAAGCCGATGAACGTCAGCCAGAAATGAATCTTGCCCAAACGTTCATCGAGCAGGCGTCCGGTCATCTTCGGGAACCAGAAGTAGATGCCGGCGTAGGTGGCGAACACGATCGTGCCGAACAGGACGTAGTGGAAGTGGGCCACCACGAAGTAGCTGTCGGAGAGTTGGAAGTCGATCGGCGGGCTGGCCAGGAGCACACCGGTGAGTCCGCCGAACAGGAAGGTGACCATGAAGCCGACCGAGAACAGCATCGGGGTTTCAAAGGTCATGTGGCCCCGCCACATTGTGCCGATCCAGTTGAAGAACTTCACACCGGTCGGTACCGCGATCAGGAAGGTCATGAAGGAGAAGAACGGCAACAGCACCGCGCCGGTGACGTACATGTGGTGTGCCCACACCGCGACCGACAGGGCGGCGATGGCGAGGGTGGCATAGACCAGTCCTGAGTACCCGAACAACGGTTTACGGCTGAAGACCGGGAAGATCTCGGAGACGATGCCGAAGAACGGCAGCGCGATGATGTAGACCTCGGGGTGACCGAAGAACCAGAACATGTGCTGCCAGAGAATGGCGCCGCCGTTGGCTGGATCGAACAGATGCGCGCCGAACTGGCGGTCGACTTCGGCGCCGAGCAATGCCGCGGTGAGCAGCGGGAACACCAGCAAAATCAGCACACTGGTGACCAGGATGTTCCAGGTGAAGATCGGCATGCGGAACATCGTCATTCCCGGTGCGCGCAGACAGATGACCGTGGTGACCATGTTGACCGCGCCCAGGATGGTGCCCAGACCAGACACGGTCAGTCCGAGAAACCACATGTCGGAGCCGACGCCGGGTGAGTGGATGGCGTCGCTGAGTGGGGTGTAGGCCGTCCAGCCGAAGTCCGCGGCGCCACCCGGGGTGATGAAGCCGGCAATCGCGATGGTCGAACCGAACACGAACAGCCAGAAACCCAGTGCGTTGAGCCGCGGGAAGGCGACGTCGGGAGCGCCGATCTGCAGGGGCAGTACGAAGTTGGCGAAGCCGATCACGATGGGGGTGGCATACATCAGCAGCATGATCGTGCCGTGCATGGTGAACAGCTGGTTGTACTGCTCGGTCGAGAGGAATTGCATGCCCGGCGTCGTGAGTTCTCCGCGCATCAGCAGCGCCATTAATCCGCCGATGAGGAAGAACCCGAAGCACGCGACGATGTACATCATGCCGATCAGCTTGTGATCGGTCGTGGTCAGCATCGTGTAGATGAATGACCCTTTGGCCTTGCGCCGCTCGGGATAGGGCCGCGTGGCGACCACCTCGGGCGGGCGCGGGGACACCGCGGTCATGAGGCCTCCATCTGACTCGGAAAATGGCGGCCCTGATCGAAGCAACACGCGCATCGTGCGTGCGACTTCCCGGGCCGTTACTACGGACTGTAGTCGATTAACTACTAGGTAGCATAGTTGGTACTGGAATCCCGAGTCTCGACCGGGAGGCGACAGGACCGCGACGAAACGTCGCCTCCCTCATTGAGATGGCCCGACCAGTCCGTTGCGACCGTGCGCCGCAGGCACCCTTACCGCCAGAGGTCTACGCTTCCGGTGCTCGGCGGTTCATTGGGCGTGATAGTAGGTTCGGCGTCGCTGTCCGAGGGCAGACTGACGCCGCGTTCGGCGAGCCATCGCACCGGGTCGAGGGCGGCGCCGGATGCATCAGCAACCTCGAAGTGCAGGTGAGGCCCGGTCGAGTTACCGCGATTGCCCACCGTGGCAATGGGTTGACCGACCGTGACCGGCGCTGCCGCGTCGATGAGATTGTCGTCGTTGTGGCCGTAGGTCGTGATTGTTCCGTCGGCATGCC